>NZ_JADBTX010000003.1:0-13879 GCF_020245945.1 Microcystis sp. M015S2 | reverse complement strand
TTTCAAATTCAAGTAAACCAATAACAGTAGATCTAGTTAAAAGTGGAACAGGAATTCCGCAATATATCAAAATTGAAAACTTTAAAGGTAGTAGTTTTAACGATGTTTTTACTCTGGATAAAGCGGCCAACAAAGTTGAAGGTGGTGACGGAAATGACATAATGATTGGTGGTGCAGGTAACGATACCTTAGACGGTGGCTTAGGAAATGATACTGTTGATTACAGTTCAGAAACCACACCAATTACCCTAACCCTAACTAAAGGCGCAGTTGTAGCATCAATCGCTTCCGCTACTCTATCTATAAGTGCTAGAAGTGCTAGTTCGACTCCGACAGGATTTAATGGAACAGTAAAGGTAGGCTCTGACACAGACACTTTATCTAGCATTGAAACCCTTAAATTTACTAAGAAGGATGATATTGTAAAAATCCAATCACTTCCCAAAGGAGTAACCCTTGATGCTGTTGATGGAAAAGATACCTTAGACTTTTCGACTTTAACCACAACATTAGGAGTATCAATTAATACGACTGCCAAAGTCGCCCAAGTAGGCTCTGAATCCCTTTCGATTGCCAATTTTGAAACCTTTGTTGGTACAAATCGTGATGACACTTTTAAAGTTGATGAAAATACCATTCAAGTTGATGGTGGTGCAGGAAAAAAAGATATTTTAGACTTTGCTGGTAGTAAACAGGGAATTGTCATTAACGACTCAACCAGACCTAAAAATATTATTGCCACAAATATCGAAGAATATATCGGTTCTGCCTACAATGATCGGATAAAGGGTACTGCTGCTGATGAGATTTTCCGCGATGGTGCAGGCGATGATGTCATTTTTGGAGGGGGGGGAAATGACATTTTTTATAACGGACTAGGCAATGATGTTTATGCGTCAGGAGAAAGTGGAGATCAATTCATTTTTTCTGGTAATTTTGGCAAAGATGGCATTGCGGACACTAAAAAAGGTGTTGCTATCAAGATTGGGAACATTGACCTATCTACCGTTGAATGGACAGGCATATCATTCTTTGGAGTAGGTAGATTTAAAAACGCTAGTAAGACACTGATGCTCGATACGGATGGGGTATCTGGTCTAATTACGGATTCATCTGGTAACGAATTATTACTCGGTAACGCCTTTGCCAATGGGGTTTTTAATATTCTTTAATATTGAGCAATTAGCCAGTTGTACGCAACCATCTTGTCCAAGATACTTGTCGGGTTGCCGACCGGGACAATAGCTCGATGCCAGGATTATTCTTTCCTACCCCTCAATCTCACCAGATTGGGGGGTTTGGCTTTATCTAAGCTATGGCCTGAATTAACACAAAAGGTTGCACGATTAGTGTATTAAAAAGGTTATCGGGATGGGAATTCCAATCGCTTAACTGCTCCTGTGTCGGTTTTTCTAGTAGTTTTTCCCCGATCCAATTCTGCACTTGAGCAACCCGATCACCGGCGATCGCTTCTGCCACTTCGATTAAATTGAGGGAATCGGAAACCAGGATCAGCGCATCCCTTTGAGCATGGGGGATCAAGTCACTCCACTCCACTTCGGCTAATTCCTCTAATAACTGCTCGTGAATATTACCCATACTGTCAATCCTTGCGAAAAAGCTCGCTCAACAACGAATTAGCCCTTTCTTCTAGCATACAGGCAAAGGGACGACCGATTTCCCCATTTATAGTAATGTTAAGCTAAAATATAACGAACGTTCGATATTAAACTTATGCCTAAGATAGTAGATGTAGAACAATACCGAAAAGAACTCCTCTTAAAAAGTGCCGAACTCTTTGCCGAGAAAGGCTATGCTAACATGACGACGAGAGAATTAGCGCAAGGATTGGGAGTGTCCACGGGAACGCTGTACCACTACTTTCCCAGTAAAGCGGCACTTTTCGAGCAATTAGTCGAGGAGATGTGCCGAGAGGATGTTTTATTAGCTAAAGCCGAGATTGATCGAGGAAAAACCCTGATAGAAAAGCTAAAAATTCTCGGCAAATTTATGACTAATCGCGAGGATTACTGCATCAAACAATTATTCTTATGGATTGATTATTCTCAATATCAAGGACGAGAAGAACTCAGTCGTAGTCAACTTTTTGAGCGCGTTGATCGCCGCTATCATCAGGCAGTAATCGAGATTTTAGGTATTAGCGATCCGAGTGTAGCTTGGTTAGTTGTCAGCGTTATTAATGGACTGATATTAGAGCGCCTGTGGTGCAATGAACAGATTGCGATCGATGAACAAATGGAATTATTAGGTAAAATTCTTACTACTTATTTGCAGAAAAACTGTTAACCCCCAACAATCACTTATTAACTAAAAAATTATGAAAGGTAAAACTTTTGTGAAACCAAATCAAAAGTTAATGATCGGGTTAATAGTATTAGGCACAGGATTATTAGGAATAACCACCTTTTATAGTCTTTCCCAATTCGCCAGCAAACCCGAAACCAAAACCCCTGTAATTGCGTCACCCGTACCGCAAAAAATCACCGCTTTAGGCAGAATTGAACCGAGGACAGAAATTATCAGCATATCTGCCCCGATGTTGCTTGATTCCGATCGAGTCATGCAATTATTAGTCGATGAAGGAGATAGCGTCAAAACAGGACAAATAATCGCCATTCTCGAAAGTCAGGAAAGATTAGAGGATAACCTGCGACAGGCACAAGAACAGGTGAAAGTAGCCGCAGCCAAACTAGAACAGGTGAAAGCTGGGGCAAAAGTCGGCGAAATCGATGCTAATACCGCTAACGTGCGGAAAATCGAGGCACAATGGTTAGGGGATCAAGCAAACCAACGGACAACTATCCAAAGATTAACAGCGCAATTAGACGGGGATAGGGCTGCCCAAAAAGCGACAATTGGCAAATTAGAAGCAGAATATCGCAATGCCAAAGCTGAATTCGATCGCTACGAAAAACTCTATCAAGAAGGAGCAATTTCCGCCTCTAGTTTTGATAGTAAAAGACTGAATTTAGAAACCAGTAATCAACAACTAACAGAAGCAAAAGTTACCCTAGAGAGAATTGAACGCACTGGTAAACAACAGATACAAGAAGCCAAGACTACCCTAGCCCGGATTGAATCCACCGGTCAACAGCAGATCAAAGAGGCCAAATCCACTTTAAATCAAGTCTCAGAAGTGCGGGGAGTCGATGTGCGGGCAGCCGAAGCGGAGGTAAATGCTGCCCTAGTTGCCGTTAAAAAAGCTCAAACCGAGTTAAATCAGGCTTATATTCGATCGCCAATTACCGGCAAAGTGATTAAAGTCAATACCCGTATCGGGGAACAAATCAGCGATCAAGGAATTGTTGACCTCGCTGAAACCGAGCGCATGGAAGTAATTGCCGAAATCTATCAAAGCGATATCGGGAAAATTCGCGAGGGACAAACTGCCATGATTACCGGATCGGCGTTTAAGGGCGAAGTTAGCGGAAAAGTGCGCTTAATTGCTTTAAAAGTTGACCAACAAAATATCTTCAGCAATCAACCGGGAGAAAACTTCGATCGCAAAGTTATCTCTGTCCGCATTGCCTTAGATCGAGAAAACAGTCAAAAAGTGGCAGGTTTAACCAATTCCCAAGTAACTGTAACTATCAATGAGTAGGTTTTCCATGAAACTAACCCATCTATTCAAAAAAACGCCCCTATCTTGGTTACAGGTGACGCGAGAGAAAACCCGTTTGATCGTGGCTATTGCCGGGATTGCTTTTGCTGACTTCCTAATTTTTACACAGTTGGGGTTTCGGGATGCCTTATTTGATGCTTCCGTTAAACCTCATTATGTTCTCGATGCGGATTTAGTCCTGATTAATCCCCAATTCGATACCCTCTTTGCGGTGAAAAGTTTCTCACGCGATCGCTTGTACCAAGCTAAAAGAGTCGAGGGTATTCAATCCTTAGCCTCAGTTTATATTGCTTCGGCCCAGTGGCGCAATCCCGAAACTGCCCTAGAAAGAACTACTTTAGTCTTTGGTTTTGATCCCAGTCAACGGGTTTTTACCCTCCCAGAAGTCAATCAAAAATCTAGTGATCTAAAGATGTTAAATCGCGTCTTATACGATCAGGCAGGAAGACCAGAATTCGGTCCAATTGCCGATTTACTCCAGAAAAACCCCGATTTGACAGTTCAGTTAAATAAAAAAGAGGTACAGGTAGCGGGAATTTTTACCCTTGGTGCCTCCTTTGCTGCCGATGGTAACGTCATTAGCAGTGATTCTACCTTTTTAAGGCTCTTTCCCGAACGTCAACCCCACGAAATCGATATAGGACTGGTGAAACTGCAACCGGGGGCAAATATCGAAGCAGTTAAGGCCAATTTACAGGCACTTTTCCCTAAAAATGAAGTAATAGTCCTTACTTTAAAAGAATTTGCTGAAAGGGAAAAAACCTATTGGGCAAATGGTACAGCGATTGGTTTTATCTTTGGTTTAGGTACAGTAGTGGGTTTTATCGTCGGTATCGTTATTGTCTATCAGATTCTCTATTCCGATGTCACCGATCACTTACCCGAATACGCTACCCTAAAAGCTATGGGTTACGGTGATTGGTATTTAGTCGGGGTTTTGATGCAAGAGGCTTTATTACTAGCCGTTTTGGGGTATATACCGGGGTTTATCGTCTCTCTCGGTGTTTATAATCTCGCTTCCTCCGCTACACTTTTACCCATAGTGATGACTACCGCTAGGGCGATCGAAGTTTTAATCCTGACAGTTATCATGTGTATTGCCTCTGGAATTGTCGCTATGGGCAAATTAAGGACAGCAGATCCAGCCGATATTTTTTAAACTATCAAGGGTGAAATAATGCTGATTTTTCAAAAAGAGCGAGAATTAGAGGATTTTAGCCCTAATGAACCCGTAATTGCCATTAAAGGCTTAAATCACTATTTTGGCACGGGAGAATTAAAAAAACAGGTTTTATACGATATCGATCTGGAAATTAAAGCGGGGGAAGTAGTGATTATGACTGGTCCTTCGGGATCGGGGAAAACCACTTTATTGAGTTTAATGGGAGGTTTGCGATCTGCACAAGCGGGCAGTTTAAAAATTCTCGGCCAAGAAATGTTAGGAATTAGTAAGGGCAAAATGCTGAAAATTCGCCGACAAATTGGCTATATTTTTCAGTCACATAATTTACTAAAATTCCTGACAGCGAAACAAAACGTAAGGATGTCTTTGGAACTGCACGAGGAGTTTTTAGAACAAGATCTAGATCAAAAAGCCACAGCAATTCTAGCGTCAGTCGGTTTAGGCAACCGCGTTGATTACTATCCCCATGATCTATCGGGGGGACAAAAACAACGGGTTGCGATCGCTCGCGCCCTCGTCAGTCATCCCAAATTAGTCCTCGCCGATGAACCGACCGCGGCCTTAGATAAACAATCCGGGCGCGATGTGGTGGAAATCATGCAGAAATTGGCAAAAGAACAAGGTTGCACGATTTTACTTGTCACCCACGATAACCGGATTCTCGACATCGCCGATCGCATTGTCAATATGGAGGATGGTCGTTTAGGCGATTAACTGCCCAAAAATTACTTGCCAAAAATCAGCCTTTTATGTTAGACTAAAATAATGTCATCTTGGAGAGGTGGCAGAGTGGTCGAATGCGGCAGATTGCTAATCTGTTGTACGAATCGTAAGACCGTACCGAGGGTTCGAATCCCTCCCTCTCCGTATTTTTTGGGTAGGTTCGATGACTGCTCCCCAGGATTACTTCTGCTCCGTATATGGCCCGGTTGCCTCTTGGCGTTTCGGCAGTTCCCTGGGCATCGATCCGATCGGTTTAGTTTCCACCTGTTCCTTTAACTGTGCCTACTGTCAGTTAGGAGAAATTGAGCAAAAAACCGAGCAACGAAAAATTTTTATCACCAGCGAACAAATTAGCAGGGATTTAAGGGCCTTTGCCCCCTGGGACGTGGATATCGTCACTCTCAGTGGTAGCGGGGAACCCACCCTCGCCCTCAATTTAGGGGAAATACTGGCCACCGTCAAGGAAATGACCAGGCGGCCGGTGGCGGTCTTAACCAATAGTACCCTCTTGGGAGATGCCCAAGTGCGTCAAGACTTGAGCAAAGCTGATATCGTCGCCGCTAAAATTGATGCTGTTTCCGAGGCCCAATGGCGAGGGGTTAACCGTCCGGTCCCTGGTCTGGATTGGCAGGAGCTTTGGTGGGGATTGAGACAATTTCGCCAAGAATGGTCGGGAAAACTAGCAATTCAAACCATGGTGCTGGCCTCTTGGTCGCCCCAAGAGCAAGACCGATACATCGATTTGATGCAACAGCTACAACCGGATGAAATTCAGCTTAACACCCCGACCCGTCCCCGGGCAAGACAAAGACAATTAGAAACCCGTGGTAATAATCCCCTCAGCGCGGGCGACGGAATGCAAATTCTCAAACCCGTAAACGCTGAAATATTGGCGATTTGGGCGCAAAAAATCGCAAAGGCCACGGGAATTACCGTGCGCTGTGTGCCGCTTACCGCCACAGGTCTCTAGGGCTTCGGCCGGGGTTTTTCTTCTTTGGGTTTGACATTAAAATAAGCCTCCATTACCTGACGTACCATAGGTGCGGCCACTTTACCACCACCACCGCCGGAATGTTCCGCAAAGGCGACCACGACAATTTCGGGCTTGTCGAAGGGTGCGAAAGCTCCAAACCAAGCGTGGGACTGGCCCGGAGGCGCTTCTGCCGTGCCGCTTTTGCCCGCTACGGGCGGTAAAGCGGGGTCCGATAGGGCCCGACCAGTTCCTTCCGCTACCACGGCTCTCAGGGACTTTCTCAGGGTGTCTAGGGTGCTAGGTTTCATGTTCAAAGACTTTCGCCATTCCTTAACATCGCGGGCATCCTGTAAAAGGTGCGGTTTCACCAAAAAACCACCGTTAGCGGGGACAGCAAACATCACAGCTACCTGTAGGGGAGTCGCTAGGGTAAATCCTTGACCGATCGACATATTAATCGTATCCCCTACGGACCAATCCCAGTTTTTAAAATTACGCAGTTTCCAATCGCGATCGGCAATTAACCCCGGAGTTTCTTCCGCTAATTCTATCCCAGTTTTCTGACCGAAACCGTAGCGCCGAGCCGTGGCAATTAAAGTCGGTCCCCCCACTCCGCGACCAATTTGACCGTGAAAAGTGTTACTACTCATGGCCATGGCCCGGACAAAACCGATCGGACCAAAACCGGCGTGATTCCATTCCCCGAAAGCTGTCCCCCCCACATAGAGGGCGGCAAAGGTATTTAAGACCGTATTTGGGGGAAATTTACCCGATTCCATGCCGGCAGTGGCAGTGACGACTTTAAAGGTGGAAGCGGGGGGGAATCCTTGGAGAGCGCGGTTAACAAAAGGGTTGCCCTCCGCTTGTAGTTTTTTCCAAGTGGCGGTAGTAATTGGGGCCGAGAAAACATTGGGATCAAAACTAGGATAACTGACCATGGCCCGCACGGAACCATCCCGGGGATCGATCGCCACGATCGCACCTTTGCGTTTTCCTAAAGCGGCCTCGGCGGCTTTTTGGAGTTTTAAATCTAGTGTCAGGGTGACATCTTGCCCCGGTTTAGCAATTTTTTGGCCGAGAATTTGGATTACTTGTCCCGATCCGTTGACCTCTAACTGCATTCCCCCCCATTCTCCCCGCAATTTTGACTCGTAGGCGGCTTCTACACCCATTTTACCGACGACATCTCCCAATCGGTAGCCCTGGGGTCTTTTGGCTTGATATTCCTCCGGGGTTAGTTCCCCCGTATAACCGAGAATATGCGCCCCAATTTTACCATTGGGATAGTAGCGCACTGATTCCACGTCCACTTCAATGCCGGTTAATTCGTCTTTGTATTCCTCTAGGGCGATAATTTGGCCTGGAGTTAAACCCCTAGCGATGCGGATCAGGGTGGAGGGGTTTTCGTCCGCTTCGTTAATGCGTTTTTCTAGGTCGCTTTTGGGAATTGCTAAAATACTGGCTAAACGGTCAAGATTGAGTTTTTGAGCGGGATTACGCTGGGATTTGGGCCAAATATAGGCCGCATGGGTTAAGCGGGCCGTAGCCAAAACTTTGCCATTGCGATCTAATAAGTTGCCCCGGACTGGTGGTTTGGGAAGAATGCGAATCCGGTTATTTTCTGCCCTTTCTCGGTTAATTTGTCCTTGCTGCAGTTGTAAATAGGCCAATCGTGAGCCAACTCCTCCTAGCAGGACAATGCTAATTAATCCCATAATTAGCCATGACTGACGCTGACGACCGACTAGACGCTCTTTATCTTTGATTTTATTCTGTAATTTAGGCGGCGCTGGCCGCGTCGGCGAGGTGAGGGTTTTTTTCGGTTTCAGTTTGACTTTGGTTTTTGATAGGAGTCCGCTATTACGCATTTGCTTAAAGTTATAAAATTTAAAAATTATTAGGGTAGTTATCAGTTATCAGTTATCAGTCATCAGTTATGAGATTTGAGTTTTAAGTAAGAAGTATTAAGTGAGTAGTTTTAAATAGCACTTTCCTGATGTCTTTTCACTGGTCACTGGTTACTGGTTACTGATCACTGGTTACTGGTTACTGGTTACTGTTCACTGGTTACTGAAAAGGACGCAATACTAGGTGATTTAGCTCCTCTCTTGACTAAAGTTAAGGGAGTCCGCAATATATCTTAACAAAATAGGTGTAAATGCTCGGATAAATTTTAACTTTTGTCAACTGGCCTTGATTTTTCAAAAATACTCAGTAAGAATCTGTCAGAGAGCTTTGATAGGAATTGTTAATAAGTAGGGAGGCACAATTATTTATAGGATGGGTTAGCGGTAGCGTAAACTATGCAGGCCTTGGGTTTCATGCTTCAACCGTTCGGCTCTCGGACGTTCGGCGAGCTCAGTCGAACGCTCAGTCGAACGCTGAGATCACGGCCGAAGCCTTTTGACTCTTGCATGAGTGCCTAAAACCCATAACTTTTGTACCTCAGCAGACTGAAAAACGCTATAATTGGTTCCGTGATACCGGCGATCGAGATTTCGGGAAAGGAAACTGGCGCAGACATATAGTTAAGAGTCTTTTGTCAAGTATTTCTTAACCTAATGTAAGCTTTTCACTGATAACTGAAAGTGCGGTGCACAGTAGCGCCGCACTAATTCACAAAACGCTGTATATTAGACGTTCTCTAACTGCCAAAGTTGGTTATCTTGATCACTGGTTTCCTGGGAAAAGACGATGACATTAGCACCCTCATCTTGACTAGAAGCAGTCACATCTAAAACCTTATTGTTGGTTTTAGAAACAATGTGATAGTAACCCTGGCCATTGTCTATCATCTTCCAAAGTTGGGCATCTCCACCATGTTTAATAGTGGCGTAAACATTCTTTCCTGTGACAGATTCCACCGTTAAAACTAAGCCACTTTGCTTATTGCGAATAAAACAATAACCTTTTTGCGCTTCTTCTAATAGCCAAACCTGACTATCATCAGTACTGGAAGTAGATTGAATAGCATTCGTTTCGAGGCTTGCACTAGGATCAGCAAGATTGAGGTTTTTGCCACTGTGCTTGATCTTCAGACGTTTTTGAGGGACAGAATCTTCATTTAAGGATTCTAGAAAACTCAGACTAGGGGTAAAGAAAAACTCACCCCCTTTAAAGGTGACCCAGTGGGAAAAATCAGCCCGAATTCGTTCTGTACTTCCCCAGGTTTTCGGCCAACTATAGCCTTCTGTAAACGGCCCCCCTTGACCAATAACGGGATCTGTTCCAGTACCTTGTTCAATAAACCCTCCTGTATTAGCCCAACGCTTTTGCATAAAGGCAAACTGATTGGTAATATTGCTTTGGAAACATAAGAATAACAAACCCGAACCGGTTTCTTTGGCTTCGTGACGGTCTTGTTCTCCGTAACTAACAGCCCGACGTACAATACGGTGCATTTTTTCTTCTTCTAGAGGAACTTCCGTCGCAATTAAATGTCCTGTATCTCCCCGTGGGTTAGTCTTGCGAATATGGGAATGAAAGGGACATTTAGACCCAGTTTTGTCGTTAAGATAATTAAAGTTATTGCTATCATCGTCCGTGGGGGAATCATTCAGAATTAGGGGAGTTCCATCTTGAAAACGTCCCATGGTATAAGCACCGGCCAACTCTGGATCATTTGTTAAGTTCAAGGCCGGAGCTAATTTGTTGACCACATCGTCGTTCCAACCGGGAACATCTTGCTCTAGTTTACGATAGACCAAATAGCTACCATAACTATCGGGGGTTTTACCAAAAGGATCTTTAAGTAGTACAAGACTTAAAGGGGCTCGAGGATCCCATTGAGAAAAATCACTAGACTCTCGTTCTTTATCAATGTCTCGTTTAACAAATAAAGGTTCACTCACCCCATCTCGGAAACCAAAATGCTCGATCACTTTGCCGTCTTCATTACGCAGAACAAAGCCATTGTCTTGATGGATAATTTCGGCGATTTCTATTAAGCTATTTTTCACTCTTCTGACAATGTGCAGCAAGGGTTGAAAATTATCATCAGCCATTAAGATCAAACAGTGGCAGTCTCTTTGTAAACCTGGATCCCATTTATCAACCGTAGGATCAGCAAATCCGATCTGACTGTTGGGATCTTTCATTCCCCCAAGAAAAAAGTCATCTGAGAAGGGCAAGTCATCCTCAATTAAACCCAAATACTCATAACCAAAAACCGTTAAAAAGACATTAGTAAATACACTTCCTTTAATGCGCTTTTCACGATATTTTTCAGCCTCATAAGCTTGAGCCCAAGCTGAAGTAACATACTTACGGGTAAATTCCCCTAACCATTTCTTAACCTGATCCTGTTTCCCATCCTTGAATTTTAGGAACAGATGCACAGCGTTTTCCCGTCCATTGCCTTTGATGATATTACCTTGTAAGTCTTGCACAAGGGTTCGGTATTCTTCATCGTTTAGGGGATCAATTTCGACGATTTTGTTGAGATCAATCATGATTACATCCAGTTTGTTAGGTTAACTTTGTTTGCTTGGCCAATTTTTTGGGGTTTACGGCCAAGGGGTGTTATTGGCAGAAAATTTACAGTGTCCTCCCCTTGGCCATGACAGGGCTTGAAGACGAGCTTTGCATCTATACCCATCTGCTTAACTCAATTTGACGATCTTGCCCTCAGATGGTTTACCCTCTTGATTAACATAAAACAACATATAGTGACCAGGAGGAGAGAAATGCTTATCTTCAGGGACTTTAAAGCTAATTTTGCCATCCTCAGTATAGGTTTTCTCTAAAGTCACTAATCTCTGTCCATTATCAAAGGAGTGGGTGACAGAACCCGCCTTGATCAGTACCATTGAATCTTTAGTATTAGGACCTGAAGCATTACTGACAGAAATAGTGGGAGATTGTCCGTAACTAATCTCTTTAATATCGCTGTCAATAACCGGACGCTTACTTGAACCAAACAGGTAAGGAGGATAATAAATACTGTGTTGATAAATCTCGGCAGTATTAGAGGTAAATCCTTTAGGAGTGACAAAGAAATCATCAAAGATATCTAATTCTACCTTGCCACTATCGACAAAACGACCAGCCCGAGAATTATTCCCTCCCATCACTAAAATGCTGGCATCAGGGAGCAGCAAAGCGGTATTGTGATAGAGTCTGGGTTGAGTATCCGGGTTCATCAACTTGGTGTTAAATTTTATTGGTTCTTTGGCAGCATTGGGAGTCAATAAAATAGGATGATGAGCAGGAAAATGTTCGGCATAGTTACCACCATTAACCACTAATACTTGTTTTGTGGGAAGAATCACCGCTAGTTCCATCGCCCGTTTGCCAAAGCGACCCAAGTTAGAGGATTGTTTGACATACTCATATTGGGGATTTTGATAGTTACTAGAACTATTTTGCAGGATATCCTCATCAATGCGGGCTAAAAAGTCCTCATCAATCTTCCATTCCCCTCCTCCTTCCGTACCCGGTTCAGGCGCACTCCAACGCTCAACACTGGAGGGAATACTCGCCCCACGAATAGCATATTTACCCGGTCCAAAACTGATATCATTGGTGCCAATAATACCTCCATAAAGTAGGACATCTCCTTTATCGGAACTGGGATCGAGAGAAGCGGTTCCATAAACCTTAGAAGTGGCTTGGCGTTGTGGTCCGCGTTCAAAGGTCATAGAATAGATGCCCTTATCATCTTTGTTAAACTTAACAAAGTAACTATTGGTACTTTTATGAACCGTTAGAGGCGTTTTCCCTCCCCCATCTCCTGTGATCAAAAAACGACCATCTTTTGTGGGGAAAATGCGCGGATAGAGATCGATTAAATCCCGCGTTGAAGTTTGGGAATTCATCTTTGTCTTGAAGGGACTATTAGGCAGTTGGGACATATCAATATGCTGCCACTCGTTAGGAGTTCCCTTGGCGTTAGGATCGTAAATCTCTAAAATGGGACTGACTCGATCAAAATCTTTGGCTCCTAAACCAGAAAAAGCCGCAATCGCTCCATCTGCTAAGGGTACAAGAGTAGGATACCAGTGACCATCGCTCAGTAAATGGGGATTTGCCCAAGTTTTCGTTTCCGAATGAAAAATATTCGCTTGTTTAGACCCCTGAAATTGTGACCCGGGGTAATAGACGCGACTACCCCCAATAAACAAAACATCCCCATTAGGGAGTTGTAAATGACCAGAACAGAAGATATCGTTAGGTTCTTTCTCCCATTCCGCTACAGGAGAAGAAATGCGGGAAAAAGGCGATTCTTTGCCAAATTTTCCGTTCAGAGGGTTGGCAAATTCTGGGTCAAAAAGACTGGTGTTATCAACAACTTGGCTGTTGCGAGTATCCACCCCATCTTTAAGCTTATAAACGGCATTTTCAAAGATTATTTCGCCCTTATAGGGATCAACTCCATCAGCAGGGTTGCGATCAGCTAGCTTCTCAAATCGGTTACGGTTACTACTCCCGTTGACGATTAGAACTTTTCCGTCAGGGAGTAGAGTAGCATGAACTGCTTGCATCCGATCAGATTCTTTAGGCATGGGTAATAATAACCATGCCCCCATTTCTTCGGGACAGCCTTCATAAGCCAATAATTGTCCTGGAACTGATGAAAAGTTCAGAACATTGGGATTCAAATTATCCCCAAGGGCGGTACGCAGATCTTTCTCGAACGGACTCAGGGTTCGAGTGGCAGGACAAACGCTAGGATCGGCTATGGGTGCAGCTAAAACTTCTGAGTCTGCTCCGATACAAAACGTGGCCATGAACGCAATCACGAAGGTTAGGAACAGGGCTAATAGTCTTTTTTTCGACGTTTCTGAGGAAATCATGGGTAATTTTTGCCTTTCCTGATTATTTTTTAAATGAAGCATCGGGGTTGATTGTCACCTCGACCTCCATCTGATTCCCCGGCTGCTCCTTCACCTTAAACTTTTTCAAGCCTTTTTCACTGTTCCAGAATAAGGCGACCTAACAGCCGAGGTTCGCCCTGATTATATTCCAACATTCCAGACATTTTTATATACTTTCATATATTTTTACATTCCCCAAGATGTTTTGACGAAAAACCTTCATTCTAGAAACTACTATTGATCCTAAATCTGGTTATTAAAGACTGATTATCCATTCCCCCTTTTGCATGAGTGCATCAGTGCATGAGTGCCTGTATTCATCAGTAGCCTATACTCAACGGATTTATAGCAGTTTTCATCAGAATGAGGCATGGGCAAGGCAGGGTAAGTTCATCTAATTTGGTATAGCAAAGAGCGGGATAGTTAGGACATAATAGAGAAAAAGAAATGAGGAGAAGCTTTCATGGCAGCACCCTATAGTGATGATTTAAGACAGAAAGCAGTGAGTGCCGTAGAGCGAGGGGAGAAAAAAAGCCATGTCT
>NZ_JADBTX010000029.1:0-3913 GCF_020245945.1 Microcystis sp. M015S2 | reverse complement strand
GAGTCGGCGAAAACGATAACAGAAACCCCGAAACCCGCGTCACCGCCAGAAATCGAACTTAAAAGTGCCAAAGGAATCGATTATCGGAAATTAGAAGATTTATTAAAACGGCAGCAATGGAAGCAAGCGGACGAGGAAACCGCCAACGTGATGCTACAGGCTGCCAACCGCACAAAAGAAGGATGGCTACGGGAAGAGGATATCGATAATTTTCCCTGCGAGGATTTGCGAACCATTGACCAATTATGGGTTAAATATAGTGGCGGTCGCTTTGGTTTTTCCGTGCAGGCGAAAATCTACCGCGAACTTGGTGGGACGCGGCAGTATAATGAAAGAGTTTGGACCGCTTTCGGAGATAGGGTAGGCTGGCGAGTGAATAAAAGCTGGATATACTACAAAGATGTTACTTTTGACATAAAAGCACCCCTAGGACACCTCCCTTGTCCCTTTGGGGGGTGGGAAGGGGATGAGGTTGTTGGAGGGTATTTACCGGGATACAGACGGGTCTCTTCTCTCGCGTCGAGACTTGTAAAATGTAACATATAAAGGTTACAGCCAATTTTTAAGAATTGTATCGGAGGGAAAACCAAATGCTAGAAATTAACAAAAGCTATGTATTAGACAAAGATCAAAAGCCGATTGCCGTTCAGATTCCCATTGCTGAATTTGAAAAAATCGAAGAAATCCTAGAGGATTACGGACTAGGAAAACTCATCGAAGAAGTTGAAAATGATCAAATCCTAGACAAAGAAAAAGCCTGGCAATACTGCCCGCATATACTGTAAAATCTATTTTATAGAAGTCTATAAAGAAATTGGCTAAATTACAATATAAATGCCTTATTTAAATCCCAATGCGACAATCCCACCAGCTAAATTAACCCGGTATTTGCTAGTTTTACAACCCAAAGATGATAAATCAGGCTTTCTGGCACAAGCAGGATATAATTTAGACAACTGGCAGGTATTGGAACAAGATTTAAGACGTATTCTTCTCAACGAGGCCACCTTAAATAAACAAACAAAGTTCGGTGATATTTATGAAATTAAAGGACTTTTACAAGGGGTGAACGGGATAAACTTACAAGTCTCTACCTATTGGATTATCGACTCACTTACGAAAGAAACAAGATTTGTGACTTTATTACCAGATTAAAAGAGTTAGACTATGAAATTTGATATGTTTTCCGAAGTTCAATTAACCGAAGATTTGCCAGAATCTAATTTGTCTCGTGGCACTCACGCGATTATCGTGGATTATTGTCCTCGACCCGAAGGCCAAGAGGATGGCTATGTTTTAGAAGTGTTAAATAATCAGGGAAAAGCCTATACAGTTATCGCTGTAGAAGTTTCCAAGATTGAATCAATTCAAAATCTTAAACAGGATGAATTTCAAATTATATAATTCTGTTATTCTTCGCTGTGATTTTCTAGAAAACTGAGGTTCAAGAAGCTTAACCCACCATCCTTTTTTTGTGTATGTCTCCAGGGATGACGACTGTTTTCAGTTTGTTACTCTCAAGCGCCAATGAAATATTTACCGTCCGCTCTTTGGTGAAAGTTGAATAAGTTAAAATCAAAGAGAATATCCCTATCGCTACAATCTCAACTATCAATGAATCTCCTGAAAGATAGTAAAAAAATTCGTTTTATTGACCTCTTTTGTGGTTTGGGAGGGTTTCGAGTCGCAATTGAACGAGTTTGTCGCCAAAAAAACTTAGAATCTGATTGTGTTTTTTCCTGTGATATAGATAAAGATGCTCAGGCAATTTATCACGCTAATTTTGGCGACCAACCCCGGGGAGATATTACCGAAATAGCTGCCCTAGATATTCCCAATCATGATATTTTAATGGCGGGATTTCCCTGTCAACCCTTTAGTATTTGTGGTGATTTAAAGGGGTTTGAAGATACCAGAGGCACGCTATTTTTTGAGATTGTCCGCATTTTAAAAGTCAAACAACCCGCAGCATTTATTCTGGAAAATGTCAAGCAATTGCAGGGACATCAACAGGGAAAAACCTTGCAAGTTATTCTCGATACTTTACAAGATTTAGATTACTATACCGATTATCGGGTTTTGAATGCTCTTAATTTTGGTTTACCGCAAAAACGGGAACGGATTTTTATCGTTGGTTTCCGAGAAGCGCGGGGTTTTATCTGGCCAAAACCAGCTTTATCTAGAACAAGTTTAACGGAAATATTAGAGGAAAATGTCTCAGATTTTTATTATGCTTCCGAAAAAATTCAAAAAAGTCGCCTGCTGAAAAGAGAGGGAAAAAAACCTGATAGTGAACCGACTATCTGGCACGAAAATAAAGGAGGAAATGTCAGTGCTTATCCCTATTCCTGTGCCTTGCGAGCAGGAGCATCCTATAATTATTTGTTAGTGGATGGAAAAAGACGCTTAACAGCAAGAGAAATGCTACGTTTACAAGGTTTTCCCGATGATTATCAAATTGTCGGCAGTTATCAAACTATGCGAAAATTAACGGGTAATAGTGTAGCGATTTCCTGCGTAGCTGCTGTGGTTAATTCTGTAATCGAGTCTTTGTTAGATGTTGCTCAAGCATCAACTAATTCATTCTCGTTCAATCGACAACTTAATTAGGAGTTTTAAATAGTGGTAAGTATTCAAGACGCTTTTAATTCCCTATATACACAGACAAAGCATCGGAGATTATAGCTTGTTTGAGTCCTAATTATGTCTCTAAAATTAGCTGACCCATGGCCTTGAGAATTTGGAGTAGATTAATTGCTGATTCAGGATACATTAAATTAAGTTCTGGCATTATCTGATAAGTGGGGTTAGTTTCTTGTCTGAGATAGACGAACATATATTGTAAGCCATTAGTCGCTAATCCCCAAACTGAGGGTTGTCTTTCTAAGCTATTGTAGGCATAAGTCAATAATTGAGGTAATCCCTGACGTACTTCGATTCCACTCTCTTTAGCTTCAATGACTAAAATCCCAAAAGGGATATCATTGACAGTTGCTATCGAATTATTTACCGTGACAATATCAAAGCGTCCGCTAATAGTTTTATCTTCATCCACAAGGATAATATTATCAATCCCTTCTTCAACCCTAATCCTAATCGGATAACGATAAAAACCCGCTAACCGCAATAGGGGAAATAGGGTTAAAACTTTAACTTGTCCTTCTGATGCTTTATCTTCCATCAAATAGGGTCGAAAATCGTTGCGGATTTGAACAAGTTCTAATTTTTCTGCCTCGCTGACGGTTTCCAAAGCTAAAAGCTCTGTAAATGAAACATCCTCAAGCTTTTCTTGAAAATTGAGATGACGTTGAACATCAGCAAGGGTTAGTTTACTCGTTTTGAGGGTAAGCATTGATTGAGCAAGCAGTACAGCGCTGTTCCGATTGTAGCCGAAAATAGAAAAAGCGAAACCCAACCACCCTACTCTTGATTGGGTTTCCTTGCATCAACCCAAGTACAATAAACTCTGTAGGTGAGTTAGCAATGGGTAACTAGAATAATAAAGGAGAACCATTGCCGAAAAACGAGAACGCTATGCCAGAAGAAACTATTTGGATTATCACCGCAGAAGATACCCCCGTCACCGTCGATGAAGACGCGAAAGGAAACGACACCTATGACAATCCCTGGGACAAAAGGAAAACTATGACCGAAGCGGCGACTCGCGGCGTAAAAGTGAGCGTGGAGAAGCTAGAGACAGAACTATCCCATTTTCTCCAGCTTATCGGCAAAGTCTTCAATCAAGCACAGAAACAGGTCAACCAACAAACCGGTTTTAAACTCGATGAAGTAGAGCTTTGCGTAGAGATTACCGGGGAAGGTGAAGTAAAATTATTAGGGACGGGGATTAAGACCGGCACCAAAGGCGGATTAACCCTAAAATTTAAGCGAGACGAGAAAAACACACCGACTG
>NZ_JADBTX010000028.1:0-69032 GCF_020245945.1 Microcystis sp. M015S2 | reverse complement strand
TCTTCTCGGTTCTGTGTGATCAGTTTAACTTACATAGGATCGATCTTTGTGTCCTTTGTGTCTTTGTGGTTCGTTCCACCCCCTCGCTAGGAGCAATGTATCTTAGAATACATTTTACCCACCAAATCCAAGAGAGCCAATTATGAAGTGGGGTGATGGGGTGATGGGGTGATGGGGTGATGGGGTGATGGGAGCAGGGAGAAAAAAGCTGACAGCTAACGAATGTTACAATTGTTACAACATCTTGACATTAATTCTGATACCCTGACAATGTGTCAATCTGTGCAGTAATGGGGCAGAAACTCAAGTGGTATCGATCCATATTTCTATTGTTGAGGGCAACCCGCACTTGCGATCGCTATTAGCTTGGCATCTGCAACAGGCCGGTTATTTGGTCAATCAATCGGCAACCCTGCAAAGTGCGCGTCAAGCTTTCCTTCATCGTCAACCAACCTTAGCAATTATCGATTCCGACTTGCCAGATGGGGATGGAATCGAACTCTGCCGTTGGCTTTATCAACAAAAACAGTCTTTAATACTGATTCTCTCGGCCCGCAATAGCGAAAAAGACGTGGTCAATGGTTTAAAAGCGGGGGCCGACGACTACCTGAGAAAGCCCTTTGGAATGCAAGAATTTATGGCTAGGGTAGAAGTGTTAACCCATCGTTCACGCGGTGGGGCCGCTCCCCTACACTTGGATTATGGGGAATTAAAAATAGATTTAGCCCAACGACGGGTACAATTTCACGGGGAGTATATCGAATTAACGCCCCAAGAATTTAGTTTACTCTACGTTTTAGCCCAAGCGGAGGGAACACCCCTATCAAGAGCCGATTTACTGCGTCGCGCTTGGCCCGAGGAAATTGATAATCCCCGGACAATCGATACTCATGTTCTCTCTCTGCGGAAAAAAATCGAAACCGATCCCAGACAACCTAATTTAATTCAAACCGTCCGCAACGTCGGCTATCGTTTCAATTTAGAAATGTTGGCCGAGATGACTTCAGCTTTAGAAGCTAATATTATTGCCCCCACCAAAGGCAATCATAACGGCCATTCCATTAATAAAATTCCCGCTCACAATGTTAGTCGTTAATTCTGGCTTTGTCCGACTGATTAGCAGATTTTTGGCTGAAATCGTCTCCTAAGCACTTAATCGAAGCGAGGAGACGAAGGGCAAATTAAACCGTAGTCACCATTGACCGCTCCGCTTGTCGCTGAAATTCCGTCAATAAACGCCGGAATTCGTCGCCGTCAATGGTTTCCTGTTCAATCAGTATATCCACCAAGCGATCGATCGCCACACGATTGTCAAGGATAAGTTTTGTTGCTAAATCGTGGCATTGCTTGACAATTTCCCGCACTTGTGCATCAATTTTCGCCATCATTGCGAAAGAATGGTCGGCATGATAACCAGCACCAGCACCACCGAGATAGGAATTGCCCTCCTCCTCTAGGGCAATCAATCCCAATTCCGACATTCCCAGACGCGTTACCATCTGTCGGGCCAGATAGGTAATTTTTTCAATATCATTACCGGCACCGGTGGTCACTTCATCCTCACCGAAGACACATTCCTCCGCCACCCGTCCCCCTAATAATCCCGCAATTCGGGCCAACAGCTGGGAACGACTGGTTAAACCCTGTTCTTCATCGGGAGTGAACCAAGTTAACCCCTGCGCTTGACCCCGGGGAATCAGGGTGACTTTTTCCACTTGATCGTGGCCAGGACAGAGAGTACCGACAATCGCATGGCCAACTTCATGATAGGCGATCAAACGCTTGGCTTTACTATCCACTAAAGCACGCCCTTCCATACCGGCCACAATCCGATCGATCGCATCGTTGACTTCCGCCATGGTAATCGCCTCTTTCCGTCTTCTAGCGGTAAAAATCGCCGCTTCGTTGAGCATATTAGCCAAATCTGCCCCAGTAAAACCGGGGGTGCGCCTGGCGATCGCCTCCAGAGTAACATCGGCAGCAACCTTTTTATCGCGAGAATGGACCTCCAAAATGGCCAAACGTCCCTTAGAATCTGGATAATCCACCACCACCTGTCGATCAAAACGACCCGGACGCAGCAGGGCCGAATCCAAAACATCGGGGCGGTTGGTGGCGGCAATGACGATAATGCCGGTATTTCCTTCAAAACCATCCATTTCCGTCAATAATTGGTTCAGGGTTTGTTCCCGTTCATCATTACCTCCCCCATAACCGACCCCTCTTTGACGACCAACGGCATCAATTTCATCGATAAAAACCAAACAAGGGGCATTTTCCTGGGCTTTTCGGAACAGATCTCGCACTCGCGACGCACCAACCCCGACGAACATCTCCACGAATTCCGACCCGGAGATGCTGAAAAAAGGTACTCCTGCCTCTCCTGCGATCGCTTTAGCCAGCAAAGTTTTCCCCGTCCCCGGGGGCCCGATTAACAGGACTCCTTTGGGGATTTTTGCACCAATAGCCGTAAATTTTTCGGGTTGTTTAAGGAATGTCACCACTTCCTCTAGATCTTCCTTGGCCTCATCCACACCCGCCACATCATTAAATTCTATGCCAGTTTTCGCCTCCATCTGAAACCGCGCCCTTGATTTACCGAAGTTCATCGCTTGACCAGAAGCATTGGCAGAACGACGGATAATAAACACCAATAATCCCAAGACGATAATAATCACTAACAGGTTAGTGAGAACATTGATCAGGGCTGAATTGTCAGTGCTGGGGAGAATGCCGTACTCAATTTTTTTAGCATCGAGTTTCTTGATTAATTCGGGATTTTGGTCAAATAAATTGACTTCTTTCGGGGGATCCTTGTCCGTTTGACCGACGAGGGTAACTGCTGCCTGCTGCAAAGAAGGATTGATTTCCACCTTTTTTACCTTGCCTTGGTCGATCTTCTCTAACAATTCACCGTAGGTGAGGGTATTTTGGTTTTTTTGACTCCAAGCAGGAGTGACATGGCCAAAGGTTTGCAGAATCATCCAAGTGGTGACAATCCCTTTCCATACTGGCCGATGACCACGATTCTTAGCTGACTTGGCTCTAACTACGGTGAGCGGAGATTTTTGATCCATAATTGACTCTATATCTAGTTACCCTGTATTCATTGTGACAGATTGACTCGATCGTGACCACTGTTCTGTTTTCCCCCAGGGTCGTGCCTGGGGAAAAATAGTGATGACGGTTTTTTGCTATATTGTATTTAGCTAGGTGGTCTAACAACTGCCTATCCCAATCACTAACAGTTTAGGGAAGTGGGTTTCGCCCGCTTTTTTTATTGTCTAAATCATGACCCATCCGCTCATCCCCGACCTGCTGCACCTAGCCACCCCTATCGCTGAAAACTTGGGGCTAGAAGTGGTCGATATCGTTTTCCAAACCAATAAAAGGCCTCCCGTCCTGCGCGTCGATATTCGCAATCTTGCGGGAGATACCGGTTTAGAGGACTGTGAGCAGATGAGTCGGGCCTTAGAAACCGCCCTCGACAGTCAAGAAATCTTACCGGAGGCCTACGTTTTAGAAATATCTAGCCCCGGCATTTCTCGACAACTGAGCAGTGAGCGCGAATTTCAGTCTTTTAAAGGTTTTCCCGTCATCGTTACCGGCCAGGATAGCCAGGGAAAACCGCAAGAATGGCGCGGAAAACTGCAAGGTAGAGATGAGCAATCTATTTATCTTAACCAAAAAGGTCGCTCCCTGAGCATCGATCGCACTACCGTCATCAGCGTCCGTTTAGATGAGCAGCGCAATAATCAGTGATCAGTAAACAGTAAACAGTAATCAGTAATCAGGGATAAAGATGAAGATAAATAAATAACTAACTGATTAACTTAAAACTTACATCTGATAACTGATAACTTACATCTGATAACTGATAACTGATAACTGATAACTGATACAAGGCTAATGGCTAAAAAACTAATAACTCAAAAGTAAGGAGAAAAAATAATTATGGCTACTGTTAATTTGCCTGGTTTAAAAATAATGCTCGAAGAAATTAGCCAACGACATAATCTGCCCAAAAATGCCGTACAGGAAGCATTGCGTGAAGCACTTATCAAGGGTTACGAACGTTATCGACGCGCCCAAAGTTTAGAAAAAGCCGCTCAATTTCATGAAGATTATTTCAATAACTTTGATGTGGAATTAGACGTAGAAGAAGAAGGTTTTCGCATCCTTTCGACTAAAACTATTGTCGAAGAAGTGACTAATCCCGACCATCACATCGGTCTCAAAGAAGTGCAAGAAGTGGCCGATGAGGCCCAATTAGGGGATGAAGTAGTTCTTGATGTCACCCCCGACCAAAAAGAATTTGGTCGCATGGCGGCGATTCAAACTAAACAGGTTTTACTACAAAAACTGCGGGATAACCAACGCAAAATGATTCAAGAGGAGTTCCAAGATCTGGAAGGAACGGTTTTACAGGCCCGGGTCGTCCGTTTTGAAAGACAGGCCGCTATTGTCATGGTACAAAGCACCTACGGTCAACCGGAAGTGGAAGCAGAACTACCCAAACGGGAACAGCTACCCAACGACAACTATCGCGCTAACGCCACCTTTAAAGTGCTGCTCAAAAAAGTCCTGGAAGGTTCTCACCGCGGCCCGCAATTAATCGTTTCCAGAGCGGCGGCGGGTTTGGTAGTATATTTGTTCGCCAACGAAGTTCCCGAAATCGAGGAGGAAATCGTGCGTATTGTTGCTGTCGCCCGGGAAGCTAATCCCCCCTCCCGTCACGTTGGTTCGCGGACAAAAATCGCCGTCGATACCTTAGAGAGAGACGTGGATCCGGTTGGGGCCTGTATTGGGGCCAGAGGTTCGCGGATTCAAGCCGTGGTTAACGAATTGCGAGGAGAAAAAATCGACGTGATTCGCTGGTCTCCAGATCCCGCCACCTACATCGCCAATGCCCTTAGTCCCGCCCGTATTGACCAAGTTTTGTTCACTAATGCCGAAGAAAGACAAGCACTGGTACTGGTGGCCCAGGATCAATTGAGTTTAGCGATTGGCAAAGAAGGGCAGAACGTGCGTCTAGCCGCCCGTCTGACGGGCTGGAAAATCGATATTAAGGATATAGCCCTCTATAAAGGCGAACAAGAGGTAAAAACCGCTGAAACAGACCCAGAATCCCAAGATTTAGACCAAGAATGAACCCCTTCGTCAATTATCGACGCTGTATTAGCTGCCGTCTCTTCGCCCCGAAAGAATCTTTTTGGCGAATTGTCCGACTACACCCGTCCGGACAGATACAATTAGATCAAGGCATGGGAAGAGCCGCCTATATCTGTCCGCAGCCCAACTGTCTGCAACTAGCTCGGCAAAAAAATCGTCTCGGACGCGCCCTAAAAGCCAATATTCCCGAAACGGTCTATGAGTCCTTGCAAGAGCGACTCGGGCCCGCCGGGCAATTGAGACCAAATCAGGATTAAAATTGACGATCATAGCCACAAAATCGTTAGCATAGAAATGGGGCAGTCTTGACAGGATAAAAAATCAGCCAACTTATTAGGATCACTAACACTTTAGCCGGGGGATAATGGATGAGTAACACGAAAGTCAGAATTTACGATTTATCAAAAGAATTGAATCTAGACAACAAAGACATTTTGGACATCTGTGACCAGTTGAACATCGAGTACAAGAGCCACAGTAGCACAATCAGCGAAGAGGAGTCCCAACGCATCAAAGCGATCGCAGCGAAGGGAGTTACCTCGAGTACCAGTAAAAATAGCACGGGTCAGCGAGAATCGGCTAGTCCTGCCGAAGAAAAAAAACAAAAGATTTTAGCCCTGCATAAACATAACCGCCCCGAAACCGGCGAAGAGGGGCCGAGCCATCTCGGTCAGGCTGGTTCCTCAGCCAAACCGACTTTAATCAGTCCCCCCCGTCCCCCGGTTAAACCCCTCGTCGCTCCCCCAGGGCGCGACGGTGCGGCCGAAAAAACTCCCGCCACGGAGGAGAAGAATGCGGCTACCCCCACCGATGCAGAGATGCTATCTCAGCTCCCCAGTGTTGAAGGAACCCCGACCGAAACCCCGCTAGTCCAGGAAGCAGCCTCCACCTTAATCGCCCCACCTAATCGACCCTCCCTCACCCCGAAACCGCGCCCTGAAACCGCCTCGGTCCGTCCAGAACCCCGATCTAAAAATGCCCCTGGCAGTAACGACAGGCCCCGGGGAGAAAAACGCGAGCGCGGCGAGAGCGAAAACGCCCCTAATCCTGAGCGCAGGGCTGGCTTGGCTAAACCAGAAAAACCGACCCTCAACCGCAAACCCGACGGAAAAAGCCCGAAACTGGGGGAACCAGCTAGAGAAGTGCGGGAGACGGTGGAATTGAAGCGCCCAGTTCGCCCCGGTATGCCCGCTAAAATCTCAGCTACCGGCGAGGAAGAAACCGATACCACCAAGAAATCTGGCATTGATGGCACAGAAATCGATACGGATACCGGACTGCTCGGAGCAGACGGGCTGAAAAAACTCAAACGACCGACCATGCCCCCTCGCATGGCCAAAAAATCTACCTGGGAAGAAGAAGAAGAAGAGGAGAAAAAAGCGGCCAAAACCGCCAAAACTGCCGGCAAAAACAAACGCCGCACCCAAGCCCTCTTTGAAGATGACGATGATCTAGAATCGGAACTGTCCGGGTTAATTAATACCCCCAGTTTTACCCTTTCCACCGCTCGTCCCCCCAAACCGCCCAGCGCTAAAGTTGCCACCCCCGGCACCCCAACAGCAGTCAAAGTTAAGCGGCCTAGTAAACCAACCGCCCACACCGGCAGCCCGAAAAGCGAGCGCCAAGAACCTCAAGAGGAAAAACGCCCGGAAAGCATCGTCGTCACCGGCAGTCTCACCGTGCGCGACCTCTCGGAATTGATGAAAGTCCCCGAAACTGAGATCATCAGAACCCTATTTTTTAAAGGGATGGCGGTTAATATCACCCAAACTCTCGACGTGGACACGATCGAAATGATCGCCAGGGACTTCGAGATCGCCGTGGAAACCCCCAGCACCCAGTCGGCGGCAATCAAAACCACGGAAATGATCGATGTCTCCGACTGGGAAAGTCTCCAGCGTCGTCCCCCCGTCGTCACCATTATGGGTCACGTTGACCACGGTAAAACCACCCTCCTCGACTCGATCCGCAAAACCAAAGTCGCCCAGGGGGAAGCCGGCGGCATTACCCAGCACATCGGTGCTTACCACGTCGATGTGGAACATAACGGCAAACCCGAACAGATTGTCTTTTTGGATACCCCCGGCCACGAAGCTTTTACCGCTATGCGCGCCCGCGGGGCGAGAGTCACCGATATAGCGGTGCTGGTGGTGGCCGCCGATGATGGCGTGCAACCCCAAACGAAAGAGGCAATTAGTCACGCCAGGGCCGCGGAAGTCCCCATCGTGGTGGCGATTAACAAAGTCGATAAACCCTCGGCTAACCCCGACCGGATTAAACAGGAATTGACCGAACAGGGACTGGTGGCCGAAGATTGGGGCGGTGAGACGATCATGGTTCCCGTTAGCGCCCTGCGGGGTGAAAATCTCGATAATCTGCTGGAAATGATTCTCTTGGTGGCAGAAGTGGAGGAATTGGTCGCTAACCCCGACCGCTTGGCGAAGGGAACCGTCATCGAAGCTAACCTCGATCGCACCAAAGGTCCCGTGGCTACCCTGCTCGTCCAGAATGGCACTCTCCGGGTGGGCGATAGCATCGTCGCTGGTTCCGTTTTCGGCAAAATTCGGGCGATGATCGATGATCGCGGTCAAAAAGTCGAAGCGGCTACCCCCTCCTTCGCCGTGGAAATCCTCGGTCTTAGTGATGTGCCGGCCGCTGGCGATGAATTCGATGTCTATGAAAGTGAAAAAGAGGCCCGATCAATCGCTGATCAACGGGCGATCGAACGACGCAACACCCGTTTACAACAGGCCCTCTCTTCTCGTCGCGTTAGCCTTAGCACCCTCTCTATCCAAGCTCAAGAAGGACAACTCAAGGAACTTAATCTCATCCTCAAGGCAGATGTGCAAGGTTCCGTCGAGGCCATCCTCGGTGCGCTTAAACAGTTACCCCAAAACGAAGTGCAGATTCGCGTTCTCCTCGCCTCTCCGGGGGAAATCACCGAAACCGATGTGGATCTGGCCGCCGCTAGTGGTGCGGTGGTGGTGGGCTTTAATACCACCCTGGCCAGTGGTGCGCGCGCATCCGCCGATCGGGAAGGGGTCGATATCCGCGATTACAATATCATCTACAAGCTTCTCGATGATATTCAAGGGGCGATGGAAGGTCTTCTTGACCCCGAAGAAGTGGAAGAACACCTCGGTTTCGCCGAAGTGCGTGCCGTCTTCACCGTCGGTCGTGGGGCCGTGGCGGGCTGTTATGTCCAATCCGGTAAACTGGTGCGGAATCGCTTCCTGCGCGTGCGTCGCGGCAAGGAAATTGTTTATCAGGGGGTTCTCGATTCCCTCAAACGGATGAAGGAAGATGCCCGGGAAGTGGCCACCGGTTTCGAGTGCGGTGTCGGTGTTTCTAAATTCAATGACTGGAAAGAAGGCGACATTATCGAAGCCTACGAAATGGTCATGAAACGCCGCACTTTATCCAGTTAATTAGACGGTCAGCGTCAGGAGTCGGGAGTCAGTTATCAGTTATCAGTTATCAGTCATAATTCCCCCACTCCCCCACTCCCCCATCTCCCCACTTCATAATTCATAATTCATAATTTATAATTTATAATTCTCATTTCCCTCTATGAAATCAGAACCTTTTTTGTGGATTCATCTGGCAGGGTTAGCGGCTTTGCCAATCTTTTTACAAATCGCTTGGATTGGTTTAGCTGTGGGCGATCCCTTGCCTTTTCTTTGGCTAGAATGGCTATTTCTGGGAGCGATCGCTATTATTCCAGTCTTTTGGATGCAGTGGACAAAACCTTTTGATATCTTTAGTCTTTTGTTGGTTGCTCTCAAACCGAGTCAACTCACCCCCGAACAATTAAAAATTCTCTCTCTTTTTCAACGTCCTCGCCATCGTCTTCTTACTCTTTTGGGAGTCGTCCTCTTAATTCTCATCGCTTGGCCCATCTATAATTTTGCCCCTCTAGCGGCTGCCGTGGCCGCCTATCTCCCCCAATGGCGGCTTTTAGGTTTAGTCATCGCTGCGATTGCTCTCCTCTTAAGTCACCTATTTCTACAGGTTCCTCTGAGTGTTCTGGGGGTTTTAGCCACGAAGGAAAGTGACTGGACAGCCACCGAAGCTTTAGTTATTGAGCGCATTCCTGAGTTATTTACCATTGTTGGTCTAAAAGTTAATAAAATTATCTAAATTAGCCAAAATGCCGACAATTGGTGGGCTAGGAATGCAGGATCGAGCGCCCGTTTAAGGGTTGAATATTCCTCGCATTACGCGGAAAAATCGCGGCCAATTGTTGCAGTTGTTGGGGAGAAATTTCGATCGCATTTTGCCAGACTAACCAGAGAACATCCTCGCTACAGGGGGGAGTGGACAAAGACCCCCGATATTCATAAAAACCGCTATTTTCCGGCAGTAAAAGCCCGACATTGACCCAAGTATCGGGGATAATCATTTCAGGAGAAGGTTCTTGGGGCAAATAATCCCAAATGGTTTGTAAATAGGGATTATTTGCCCCAATTTCGGCTAATATGCCCACAACTGCTAAATTTCCCTTCCCATTTCGATGCACTAAATGAATTTCTAGAGGGAAAGACTGACCTTTAATCTGATGTTCGCTGGGATGATGAAAATGGAACTGCAACAAATCCCATTTTTCACCGTGAAAACTCATATTTCCTCCTTTTTCGGTCTGAACTAAGATTGTACGACCGTTATGGCGAATTTTTAGGGGTATAGGACGATAATTAAAGGTGGGGTGGTATAGCTCTTTTTCAGTCACTATACTCAGATCGATCGGTGTTTGTTGCTTTCCCGTGGTGCAGAGGCGATAATTCCTTGATAATTCGCCCCAATGGTCAATATTTTGATAATTCCAAGTAAATTCTGGATTAATAGCCCCAAAAAGAGCGTGAGAGCCAATAAATTGCAGTAATTCCCGTCTATACATGGTATTAAATCTAGCAAACCCTAATTAGAAATTTTCTTGGGGATTTATGCCCAATTCCCGCAGTTTAGCCGCTAATTTTGCGGATTTCTGCCTTTCCTGTTGGACTTGATTTTCTGCTTCTACAGCCCGATTTTCTGCCTGTTGTGCCGCTTCTGCGGGAGTGGGTACTAATTCGCCTTCGGGGGTAAAATAGCGCAATTTATTCTCCGATAAACCCAAATATAAGCCTAATTGTTGACTCCAAAGCCATCCCTGGGCATTGGGAGCAATCGGTTGATATTGACCGCTAATTAGGGTAAATCCTTCAAATTCTAGGCTTTCTGGGTCAAACCAAAAATAATCGGGAGTGCGAAATATATCTTGATAAATTTGTTTTTTCTCCTCTCGGTCAACTTTGGCGGTACTATCGGAGAGAATTTCCACAATTAAATTGGGATATTTGCCCTCTTCTCGCCAAACTACCCAACTTCTGCGGTTAGGATTGGGATTTGTCCCCAAAACCACGAAAAAATCGGGACCACGGCAGAATTCTGACTTTTTCTGGTTAGGACTGTAATAAATGGTTAAATTGCCGGCGGCAAAATAATCTTCTCGCTCGCGCCACCACCATTCTAAACACTGAATTAGTAAAATAATTTGTTGTAGATGTAGGTTACTTTCCCAGGGTGGTTCATCACTCCAAAATTCGCCTTCTGGGAAGATTATCTCAGGGTTGACATGAGACTCGACTAGGGGTAAGCTTTGAGCGATAGTCATGGTTTTCCAACAGAGATAGGTTGATAATTAATTATAAACTAAATTTGTTACAGCAGTTAGCAATCAGTCCTCAGCCTTTAGCTATTTCACTGTAGATTTATCGATGTTTTAACCTTGCGAATCAGTTCTATTTTTGGGAAGTTGTTGATATTTTTTCTATTCGATTTGACTAAACTAGACCTACCTTTTCTCTAAAATTAGTAAATATTCGGATTTCATGCCATCAGGATTTTTATTCTTGCGAGATTTGAATAATTGTCTGGTTTTAATTCTATCCTCAAAGACGGTATTAAAAATAAAGCCATTTTCCTGAAAATATTCCTTTAATATTCGCCAAGTTTCTACTTCCACTCCATCCACTTTTGGATTACCGACAAAAATGCAAGCTTTGCCAGCTTGTTTTAATTTTCTGGTGGCATTTTCTAAAGCGTTGATGGTGTGACAAAAGTAGGAATCGAGTATTTTATGTAAATTCTCTTTCTCTAAAGTCGATCTCACTCGATTTAAGGTTTCAGTTTCGATTAATCTGGTAGCCTGTCGGTAGGGAATTTCTAGCTTAGATATTTTTTGTACTTCTTTTTCTGTATATCCTAACCAATATAAATCTAGTTTTGCTGTTCTGATATATTCCTGTGCTTGCAGATAGGGGGGTGAACTAATTAAACAATCTAACTCTAGATTTTGCTCGATCTCAAAAGTGGCACTATCTACTCCTCCATAAAAAAGCACTTGATTACAATTATGCCAAGTTACGGTAATATATTGATTGACGCTGGTTAAAGTTTCAAAACTCATATCTTTAATCGTTCGTTTTAATTCCTCTTGCCAATCTCTTTGTAATAGTTCTTGTATATCTGATTTTTTGTATTTCGATTGAAATAATTTTGGTTTCGTATGTTCTGCATAGGAAAACTGTTTACTAACTTTCACTAAAACCGCTTGAATGATCTGGGAATACAAATCAGGTTCTAGATTTTTTTGACCTGCCCAAAGTTTCTGCAAAACTGCTAAAATATCCTCTGGATACCAATAGTTTAAATTTGACCACTGAGGGATAAATTTATCCTTGCTGGCAAAAACTTCTAAGATTTTTTTATCTAACTCTGAGTAACTCAATGGTTCTTGGTGTTCTGTAATCTTAATCGGTATAATATGGTTTAAAAGATAATTCAGGTCAGTTAAAACTGCATTTCTTTGACAAAGTTTAGCCTCTAAACCCACCGTACCTGAACCCGCAAAAGGATCGATAATCCAATCATCCTTTTTACTGTAATTATCAAGGCAAAATCTCACCACTTGGGGAATAAATTTGGCAGGATAATAATAGATGCTGTGGGTTAGATAACTGGTGCTGGTGATTTCTGGTACTAAATCTCGAAAGGAAACTAATCGCGGTGTCCCCCGATTAAATTCTTCTAAATTATTAAAATCGAAAAGTTCTAACTGCATGATTCGGCTATCAATTCTTCTTAGGGTAGGTCAGCCAATTAAAATAAAGATTAAAACCGTAGCTGATCAATATTCTAACTTATCCTCCCTTAACCTAACCGAGAACTCAACTTTTTTACTTTTTACTTTTTACTTTTTACTTAACGTGATATACTGCCAGAGGAAAAAATGACGTTTTAATTAGTCTGCGTGAATAGCCAATCCTCGACAATTATAGAACAGGTTAGAGTCCTTGACCCCCTGACAGAAACCGATCGCATTGCCGATGTCTGGATTGAGGAGGGGGTAATTAAAGCGATCGAATCTCAGCTTCCCCCAAGAGAAAATAGTAACTATATTTCCGGTCAAAACTGTATTTTTGCCCCCGGATTAGTCGATCTCTACAGTCATTCCGGGGAACCCGGCCACGAGGACAGAGAAACCCTCGCATCTTTGCTCAAAGCGGCCACGGCCGGAGGCTGCACCCGGGTGGCAATTCTCCCCAATACTCTCCCACCCCTCGATCACCCCGCACTCATTAGCACATTACAGCAAAAAAGTCAAGGGTTTTTTGACTCAAAATCGGCCCGTCTGCATTTTTGGGCAAGTCTCACCCTAGGAAGACAAGGGCAAAAAATGACGGAATTAGCTGATTTAATGCCTGTAGCGGTGGGTTTTACCGATAATCGCAGTTTGGAAGATTTGGGACTGTTGCGGCGCTTATTGGAATACCTAAAACCCTTCGGTAAAAATATCGCCCTTTCCCCGGTAAATCAGCAATTAAAGGGTAATGGAGTCATGCGTGAGGGAGAAACCTCGATTCGCTTAGGTTTACCCGGAGATCCTGCTATTTCCGAAACCACTGCTTTAGCCACAATTTTAGAAATCGTCGGCGAAATTAATACACCTGTTCACCTAATGCGAATTTCTACCCGTCGAGGAGTGGAATTAATTCGCGAGGCAAAAATGCGGGGATTGCCGATAACCGCTAGTGTGACGTGGTTGCATCTCCTCTTAAATACAGGATCGATCGCCAGCTATCATCCCAGTTTACACCTCGCTCCACCCTTGGGCAACGAAAGCGATCGCAAGGCGTTAATTGCGGCAATTAAGGAGGGAATTATCGATGCAATCGCGATCGATCATCGTCCCTATACCTACGAAGAAAAAACCGTCTCTTTTGCAGAAGCACCCCCCGGCGCGATCGGGTTAGAATTAGCTTTACCGCTACTCTGGGAAAAATTAGTAATAACCGGGCAATTATCAGCTTTACAATTATGGCAAGCGCTTAGTCTCAATCCCTGTCATTGTTTACAACAAAAACCGGCATCTCTCAACCCCGGCAATCGCGCAGAAGCAATTCTTTTTCATCCCCAAGCAAGCTGGAAAGTAACGGCAAATAATCTTCACTCCCTCAGTCATAATACTTTCTGGTTAAATCAAACAATTACGGGAAAAGTGTTAGAAATGTGGAATTTTTAAAGGGTGGTCAATTTCTATCTTGAGACTCTCCTAGTTTTTTGGATAATGATCAGCTAGAATTCTAGAGAGAACTAGAGTAATGCCATGGAAAAAGAACTGGTATCAGAAAAGCGCGGTTATCTGCTTCGCACGGTGGCAGAAGCTAAAGAAATTGTCCTTAATTGGTTGCGGGAAATAAATTTAGTTAATGCGATTAAATTAGGTTTACCAGAAGTGGATGACAGATATCATATTTGGCGAATTCCTTTATGTAATGAACAGAAAAAAACCGTTGGGGAAGTGGTGATCGATGCCTACACCACCGAAATTTTACTAGATAAAACAACTCGCACTGAAATTATTATCGCTCGTCTGTTAAAACAGGATGAATCTAAATTAGAAACCCGCAAGAAACCCAAAAAAGAATATAAGCTTTCCTCTCTGAGAAATACCATCGGATTTGGTGATTGTGGCGAACTTTTGGAGGAAATGCCCGCAGAAAGTGTTGATTTAATCTTTACTTCACCACCCTATTTTAATGCTCGTCCGGAATATTCAGAATTTGAAGAATACGAAAGCTATCTATTGAAGCTGCGACAGGTAATCAGAAAATGTCATCGAGTTTTGAGTGAAGGACGTTTTTTTGTCATTAATATTTCTCCCGTGCTGTTGCGTCGTGCTTCGCGTAATCAAGCTTCTAAACGTATTGCTGTCCCCTTTGATTTGCATCGAATTTTTGTTGAGGAAGGTTACGATTTTATTGATGATATTATTTGGCTAAAACCAGAGGGAGCAGGGTGGGCAACTGGTAGAGGGCGCAGATTTGCCGCCGATCGCAATCCTCTCCAATACAAAACTGTGCCGGTGACTGAATACGTTTTAGTCTATCGTAAACACACGGATTTACTCATCGATTGGCATATTCGTAATCATCCCGATCAAGAAGTAGTAAAAGCCTCAAAAATTGCCGATGGTTATGAACGCACTAATGTCTGGAAAATTAACCCAGTCACTAACTCAAAACATCCCGCCGCTTTTCCCGTAGAATTGGCAGAAAAAGTGATTAATTATTACTCTTTTAAAGGTGATGTGGTTTTAGACCCCTTTGCTGGTTCAGGAACCGTGGGACTAGCGGCCGCTTCTTTAGATAGACGTTTTGTTTTATTCGAGAGTAATTTTAATTATATTGAACTGATACGAAAGCTACTTACTGAAGGCAATCAGATTGATTTAGATTCAATTATTTGGCTTAAGTAGGTAGGCGTTAAAAATTATCAGATGCCCCCCTTATTAAGGGGGATCCCCCCGCCTATCGGCACCCCCCTTATCAAGGGGGGCAGGGGGGATCGGCACCCCCCTTATCAAGGGGGGACTCAGGGGGGATCGAACCTAAAATCCATTTTTAATTTAATTATAACCAGCTACTTAATCTTTCAGCCCAACTAATTAACCGTAACCTTTTAGGGGGGAACAGAAGCACTGTATTGGCTAAAAAAAGAAAAAGCTCCCACCATCAAGGTGACAGCTAACTTGATTCTCTATTTGCACTGAATACAATTTAATACCATTTCTCTAAATGAAAACTACACATCGAATTTAAGTCACCCTTTTTAAGGGGGATTTAGGGGGATTAAACTTCTGTAGTCAGACTTTGGAGAATTGGTATAATTTGCTATCAGAATCCTAATGTCTTGGAATTCATGACCGACGCAATAGTTGAAGACAGTTTATTTATGGAATTGGTGGAGTAGATCGCGAAATTCCGGAAAACTAATCTGATTATCGCGACTTGTATCGGCCTGTTGTAACATAGCTTCGATTTCCTTGTCTGTCACCCCCGGTTCGATCGCCTGAAGACAAGCTTTTAACTCCTCAAGACTAATTTGTCCCGAACCATCGCTATCGAATAGCTGGAATCTTTCCAATAAAATTTTTTCCTGTTGATCACGATCGCTCTCACTACTAAAAGATAGACGATCGAAGACCTGAAAAGCGCGGGCGATATTTTGCCATAATTGATGGGCCAGAGGACGATGGAGAATCGTTTCCTCTTCCTGACCAGTAACTCCGTACTGGCGACGCAAAGACTCGACAGTTTCCGTTTCTGCGGCCGGCAATTCCGTCAATAAATGCTCGATCGCCTCCCTGGAACTCTTACCAGTTAACACTTCCAGCAATTCCGATCCCACCCGGCGATCAGGGTCTTTTTTCCAAGTCACCAACAAACTTTCTAACAAAGCATCGCGATAACTCTGCAAACGTAACCAATCCTCGCGACTATACTGCTTGTCCGGATCGAGAAGTTCGGCCGATTCCACACCCAACTCCGTTAGAATTGCCTGATGTTCTGCCTCGGTAATCGTCAACTCTAAGCGCATTTGTTGCAGGATTTCGAGGCTGTGGCCGAAGTCAGTATATCCCTCCTCCAAAGCTTCTTTTAACACAGCCTTATAGGCTTTTAAACGCTTCTGGTGGGTGAAATCCGGCAGTATCTTGGCCAACACATACACCTCATCCGCGTCCAAAGCTTCCAGCGATCGCCCATCGAGATATTTAGCCGTATCGAGGTCTAGTTTACCCAACTGTTTACGCAATCTTCCCGCTAGTCCTTCCCGTTGGTAACGACTGGGATCCCTTGTCCAAGTGCGATATAGCCATAAACTACTCAAAACTGCCAGTAAAATACTAGCGAAATAATGCCAAAATTTTGGCAAAAGATTAATAAAAGGACGACCACCGAAAATAAAGAAGAAATTGAAAATCAGAAAAGTTCCGAAAGTAAAGACGCGGTGACGGATAATTTCTGCCGGTAAGGGCGACTTTTGGCGGATTCTATAGACTTTATAGACATTTTCAACTTTTTTACCGAGAAAGTAACCCAAAAAAGTGCAGATTGCCAAAGTTAAGGGGACAGCTACCAACTTCGGAATCGGAATCTGATTACCCGCAAGATAAAAACCCGGTCTAAAGAGGGATTCTAGCTGATTTTCGTCGTGCGCCCAAGCTCCAGAGAAATAATAGTCCCAATTGCCAGCATAAAGGTAATAATAGATAAAATAGCCAAAAACTAAGCCAAAATAACCGTAATAAAGCAACTGGCGATCGCTCTTAGTAATCCCATCCCAATAAGATCTTTCCGCATCGATATCGATACAGGGACTTTGACAGGCAACACAGGCACTTTGTTCACTACCATCTTCATGGACAATACGACACATAGATTGAGTAATCCCACCGCGACTGTCTTCGTGAGCGGTACTATTCAGTAAACCCCTTGGTTCACCGTAAATCCTTTGAACCGGACTCATGGGACAGAAATAATTACACCAAGATTTGCCCCCATACCAATAACCCACAAAGATCGCCGCTAGAATAGTAAACATTAAAAAGCTGCCTAAGACTAAGCGATCGGAATTATAAAAGAGAATCCGTCCGCATAAACCCAAAAATAACAGACTGAATTGTAGATAGAGATAATTCCGAGCTAACCAAGAGTTTTTCGGCACTTTATAGATTTCATAGCGGACTTTTCCCGATTTATCGGTCTGTTTTTTCTGTCTTTGTTTACCCAAAGCGCGTGGTATTTGAGAAAGAAAGGATAAAGGACAAATACGCCGCCAGAGTTCGTGACCGAATACTAATAAGATAAAAATGCCACTAGGAACCACTATTCCCCAAAAAATCGGCGCACCTAACTGATAGGAGGATTGGGGTAGGCAAACTCCCTGGACTTTAATGCACACATCGGGATCAACTCTCAGGGGACTAGCAAAATTCTTAGGATCGGTTAATTTTGCCGAAATAGGGTCAAAAAACAGAGAAAATATCAGAATTAACCAAGCGATGGTAACAACCCATCGCAGATAGTGCATTGATCGTTCGGGAATTTGTGCAAACATAGGTCTAAGTAGTGACGGAGAAGAGACTTTTAAGGGAGATAGGTGTCTAATTGTTGAATTCTAACGCTTTTCCTTTAATAGCGGCGAAAAACTGTCCTTTTTGATAGACTAATCTTACCGTTCTCCACCCCCGAGGAAATTCCCCTTTAGGTGGCATAATGATGCCTTGAAAAAGTAACAGTGATCCGGTAGATGTAGGGAGATTGTCTTAAAATATTATCTACGGTGTTAATATCACTAAACTAGAAAATTAAAGAGCGTATTAGCTTAATCCTTCTCAAAAGTTAAAATTCTATGGCTGAAAGCTTGAACCATAAATCCGAAAAACCTTCTCCCCCTCCCGTACCCCAAGAAAATCCTTGGCTAGAAGCAGTTAAAACCATTGTCACGGCTGGAATTTTGGCCTTTGGCATCCGCACTTTTGTGGCTGAGGCCCGTTATATTCCCTCTTCTTCCATGGAACCCACTCTCCAGATTAATGATCGCCTAATTATCGAGAAAGTTAGCTATCATTTTCAGAAGCCAGAACGGGGTGATATAGTGGTTTTTAGTCCGACAGCCGCTCTGAAAGCTCAAAATTTTCGGGATGCTTTTATTAAACGGGTGATTGGACTGCCGGGGGATAAGGTGGAAGTCAAAAACGGTCTAGTTCACGTCAACGGTAAAGTTTTAGCGGAAAAGTATATCGCCGAAGAACCTAATTATACTTACGGACCGGTGACAGTTCCCCCCGATCAATATCTGGTTTTGGGTGATAATCGCAATAATAGTTATGATTCCCACGCTTGGGGCTTTGTTCCCCGGGAAAACTTAATCGGTCGCGCCGTGGTGCGTTTTTGGCCCTTCAATCGTCTGGGAGGACTTGACAACCCCGACGCTGCCACAAATCAGAATTAATGTCAAGAAAATAAATATAAAAATTCCCCCTAGTTTTAGGGGGATTCGGCCGTCTATTTGAACATATTACTCACGGAATTGTCCTCATGGATGCGCCATATGGCCTCACCCAGAATCGGGGCAACTGGCAAGACTTTCAGTTGCGGGAAAAAATGTTCTTGGGGGACGGGAATCGTGTTAGTAACGATCACTTCCTCGACTATGCCACTGGATAAACGCTCGATCGCAGGACCAGAAAAAACCGGATGGGTGGCACAAGCATAAACCTGTCGCGCCCCCTTGGCTTTCAGTAACTGCGCCCCTTGAGCGATCGTACCAGCCGTATCGATCATATCATCGACTAAAACCGCCGTTTTATCCTTAACATCGCCGATCAAGTTCATCACTTCCGCCACATTATGGGTTTGCCGGCGTTTATCAATAATTGCTAGGGGAGCATCACTGAGTTTTTTGGCAAAAGCCCGCGCCCTGGCCACCCCACCTACATCGGGAGAGACGACGACGATATCGGGTAATTGTTTACTGAGAAGATAGTCCACCACCACTGGGGAACCGTAAACGTGATCGAAGGGAATATCGAAATAACCTTGAATTTGGGACGAATGCAAATCCATGGCCAACACGCGACTTGCCCCCGCTTCCGTGATCAGATTAGCCACCAGTTTAGCAGCGATCGATTCCCGGCCGGCGGTTTTGCGATCGGCGCGAGCATAACCATAATAGGGAATTACGGCGGTAATTTGTCGGGCAGAAGCACGACGACAGGCATCAATCATGATCAACAATTCCATCAAATGATCGTTGACGGGATTGCAACAGGGTTGAATTAAATAGACATCACAGCCGCGGATCGATTCCTGAATCTGGATGTACAATTCACCATCGGCGAAACGTTTACGAATCATCGGACCCACATCCATGCCCAGATAACGGGCCACCTCTTGGGCAAGAGATACATTAGCGGATCCCGAAAAGAGACGAAGACGATTGCTGTCCGACGCGGCGGGAAACATCGGATGTCGCATCAAAGTAGCAGAATAGCTCACAGCAGATTCTTTACCCTCAAACTCAAGGCACTTTTTTCTATCATCTCAGTTTTGTTGAAAATCTGAGTGGATTTCTTTGTTAGATCTCAATCATAACCAATTACCGATCATCTTCGAGCCATTGCTGCCCCTTTTAGCGGCAATGGCCATGGCCAAATTGCCGCTGGATTTTGTCAAAACCGATTAACGTTTGGCTAACTTTTTCACCGGTAATTTACGCAGACGGATCGATTTCGGGGTAATTTCCACCAACTCATCCGGTCCAATGTATTCGAGGGCGCGTTCGAGACTCATATCCACGGGGGATTGTAACTGAACCAATTCATCCCCAGTGGCGGAACGATGGTTAGTTAACTGTTTAGTTTTGCAGATATTGATCTCCACGTCCTGGGGCCGGTTGCTTTCGCCGATAATCATGTTTTTATACACTTTTGTCCCAGGAGTAATAAAGAATACCCCCCGGTCCTCGGCGTTTTTGAGGGCGTAGAAAGTGGCGACTCCTTCCTCAAAGGCAGTAATCACGCCATTGTAACGGGTGGCTAATTCCCCGGAGAAAGGACGATATTCGAGAAAACTATGGTTCATAATCCCCTCACCGCGACTGAGACGGATAAATTCGCCCCGGAAACCGATTAAACCCCGGGCCGGAATCACGAATTCCAATTGAGTGCGGCCATTGCTGCCCGTCTGCATATCCTGCATTTCCCCTTTCCGTTGGCCGAGACGTTCGATACTGGAACCCACCGCTTCTTCGGGTACATCTAAAACGAGGTATTCGTAGGGTTCACAGGGTTGACCGTTTATTTCTCGATAGATAACCTGCGGCTGCGATACTTGGAATTCGTAGCCTTCCCGACGCATAGTTTCGATGAGAATACCTAAATGCAGTTCTCCCCGTCCCGAAACTAGGAATTTTTCGGCAGAATCACTTTCTTCTACCCGCAGGGCGACGTTAGTTTCTAATTCTCGCATCAGACGATCGCGAATTTGCCGCGAGGTGACAAAAGTGCCTTCCTGACCGGCAAAGGGAGAATCGTTCACCGAGAAGGTCATTTGTAGGGTCGGTTCATCGACTTTAATTAGGGGTAAAGCTTGCGGGTCATCGGCTAAAGTTACCGTTTCCCCGATGTTAGCGTCGGCAAAACCGGCCACAGCAACGATATTACCGGCGCTGGCCTCGTTTAGTTCCACCCGTTTGAGGCCTTCAAAACCAAGAAGTTTTGTTATTTTACCCTTGACAACCGCGCCCGTATCCTTTACTAAAGCAGCCTGTTGACCGGCTTTAATTACGCCGTTATGGATGCGGCCGATAACGATGCGTCCTAAGTATTCCGAGTAATCGAGGGTGGTTACTTGCAGCTGTAGGGGTTTGTTAACGTCCCCGGCCGGCGGTGGAACGTGGTGTAAAATCGCCTCAAACAGGGGCTGCATATCTTTGTCTTCATCTTCGAGGCTTTCTTTGGCGAATCCTTGCATCCCGGAAGCGAACAGAGTAGTAAAATCACACTGGTCGTCATCAGCACCCAGTTCCACAAACAGATCGAAAACTTTGTCCACGGCTAGGTTAGGATCGACGTTAGGGCGATCGATTTTATTGACCACGACAATCGGTCTTAATCCCTTTTCTAGGGCTTTTTTCAGCACAAAACGCGTCTGGGGCATCGGCCCCTCGTTAGCATCGACAATCAGGATACAACCGTCCACCATACCTAAAACCCGTTCCACTTCGCCACCAAAGTCGGCGTGACCAGGAGTATCGACGATGTTAATCAGGGTGTCTTGGTAACGAACGGCGGTGTTTTTGGCCAGAATGGTGATACCGCGTTCTCTTTCGAGGTCATTGGAATCCATGACGCAGGTGGGTACATCTTCCCCTTCTCGAAAGATTCCCGACTGTTTGAGGAGTGCATCGACGAGGGTGGTTTTCCCGTGGTCAACGTGAGCAATGATAGCAACGTTACGGATAGGCAGAGACATAAAATATTGAAGTAGTCTTAGGTTTATTTTTACAAGTAAACATTTCTTAATAATTCTAGCTTAGACTGACCAGCACCGTTAGCAAATCTTTATTTTTGCTTGGTTTCCCATCAGCAAGCTCTACTGCTTACTGTTGACAGACTCCCCAAACCCTAGGCAAGTAACCCACCCTCGCAGGAGTCGAGACGATAGAAAAGACGACTGGAGGCAGGGGGTAGGGGTAAATTGAAGCTAGAGTGAAAATCCTCTTGAACTTTGTAGGTTAAGCGGGGGGAAACTTGGCGAACAATTTGCGTCAATAGTTTATCGCCGGTTTTTTGAAGAATGGGACGGGGAATCTTATAAATAAACTTGGGAAACTTAACCATAACATCCATATGCAGTTCCCAGGTGACTTGGGTGATAACCTCTGGAATATCCCGTCCCTGTTGCCGAAAAATTGCCTCAATTTCCTGACTAGGAGAAGATAGGGGCATTTCCTCTAGTTTCATAATTGCCTGATAATCCACTAGATAGCCCAAAAAAGGTTGATCGGGAATGGGGACACTGCGAGTATGATAGACTCCATTGACGGGCAGCTCCAGAACCACAGCGATTTTCGGCTCCACTTCATAGCCAAAAGCACCATATTTACCGATGGTGATGATATAACCATTGTCACCGAAGGGCAGCGTTTTCATCGGTTCGGCACAACGACAAAACCAACCTTCGTGAGCGCCCAGATAATCGGCAACCGTCTCCTGATTGCTATACATATCCATAGATCCGGCAAAACGGGTTTGAAAACCGAGAAATTGATTGTCTTCTTTGACTTCTACAGATTCGCGAGCTAGGGAGTTAATGGGGGGACACTGCATGACTTATAAACCTGGCAAATGATAGTGTTAGAAAAATTTGGGGATTAACCGCCAAAGGATCGGGGAAATTTGTAGAATTGAGATTAGTGTAACGTATTGTTAAAAACTATTTGGTTAAGAAGCGATGAAAGCATTTGTAGCAGGAGCCACAGGGGAAACGGGACGGAGAATCGTTGCCCAATTAGTCGAACGTCAGATTCCCGTGCGTGCTTTGGTGAGAAACCGCGAGAAAGCGGCGGAAATTTTGCCAGCAGGGGTGGAAATCGTCGTCGGAGATGTCCAACAGGCCGATAAGTTAGAGGCACTCATCGCTGATTGTAGCGTTTTGTTATGCGCCACGGGAGCCAGACCGAGTTTTAATCCCACGGAACCTTTGTTAGTAGATTACTTGGGAACTAAAAATCTCATCGATGCGGCCAAAAAGAAAGGAATCGAACATTTTGTTCTCGTTACTTCCCTCTGTGTGTCGAACTTTTTCCATCCCCTCAATCTCTTTTGGTTAATTTTATTCTGGAAAAAACAAGCGGAGGACTATTTAATCAATAGTGGACTAACCTACACGATCGTGCGACCCGGGGGCCTTAAAAACGATGATAATCTTAATGCCATTAAAATGTCATCCGCCGATACCCTTTCTGAGGGCAGTATTCCCCGCACGAAAGTGGCCTCGGTTTGCGTAGAATCCCTATTTTATCCCGCCGCTAACAATAAAATTCTCGAAATTGTTGCTCCCTCAGATGCTCCCAATCTCGATTGGACTCAATTGTTTCAAAGTGTCGGCTAAACAGTAATCAGTAATCAGTAATCAGTGAACAGTAATCAGTGAACTGATAACTCAAATCTGGAAACTAAAAACTCATATCTGATAATTGATAATCAGTTAAGTGGTCGGACATAAATTCTGTTGTCTATCTTAAGAAATGTATAGCAGTTTTCATCAGAATGAGGTATGGGCAAGGAACTTAAACCCTTTGTTTGCAAAACTTGTCGATACCTCCCTAACGTGAAAAGCGCTATAAATTGCCGCAATTCTTACTGACGACCGACGACCGGCTACTGACTCCTTACCCCACAGTTAACTTTACTTTTGTCCAACTACTTAACCTCTTAACCAGTCAAATAATTGACCGAGGGTGATTTGAAAATTCGTCGCAAAAGCGGGGACGGGTAAAAGAGCATTTTCTGATTCAAAAATAGCGATAGTTCTATCACTAGAATAAACAAAGATAATTTCTTCTTCAGGATCGATTAACCAACCCATTTGAGTGCCGTGATCTAGACAATAAAGGATATTTTTAACAACTTTAGTCTGATTTTGATCGGGAGAGAGAATTTCAATCAACCAGTCAGGAGCGATCGCAAAATTATTTAATACTTTTCCCTCCGCATCGCGGGGAATATTTTCCCAGAGAAAAACTGAAACATCAGGAACTAGAGAAAGACTGCCAAAAGTACAACGCAATTCAGGATAGGCGCGGGCAATTCGTTGGGGTTTTAGACTGGCGTTAATAGCCGGAACTAAATCACCTTGAATAGTGCTATGTTTACCTTGGGGCATTGGTTTAGGAATAATTTGACCATCAATAAATTCCTGGGAGGGTTTAGTTTCTGGTAATTGCAGAAATTCCCTTAGTGTCAGGGAATTATTAACAGTTATAACCATAAAAAATTTTTATTTATCGCTATGATCCTTAATCTTATCGCAATTTCTCCAAGCAGAGAAGATCAAAAACAGTTATATAAAAATGTCCGTCATATCGCCGGGACAGGGTTGGGTTTGGTGGTAGTACAAAAATGCGTGGAACTACACGGAGACTCGATCGAAATTGCTATTATCCCTAGTAATGGAACCACTGTCACGATTTTATTACCGAAAGTGGCCTGAAAATAAAATCATTATATGCTAAAAGTTTTGAACGATATGGCGGAATTTTTCAAGCGTTGTCGCGGCCCAAATCGGCTTAAGCAATTAGCGCTGCTTTTTCTCCTGTGTCTAGCTTTCGTTGTCTGTAGTCCTAAAACGGCCTCAACTACGCCGGACAATTACATGACACTAACCCCCACAGCATTGACCAATAAGCTAGGCAATCCACTTTACCAACTCAGCCTTTACGGTAACGGGCAGTTAATCGCCGCTTACATGACCGTCGCCGGACGGGCGCATACTCAAAATTATAATCGCCATCAAGCCGGGACAGAAGCACCCTTGCCAGACGGGAAATATCGGGTAGCCAGAGAGCCTGTTCCAGGAACAATTCCAGAAGCAGGAGATCGTTTCCTCCCCATACAGCCTTTGTTTCGGACTCGTCGTTCAGCTTTGGGCATTCACTACGATCCGTCCTTTGAAAAACCCAATGGCGAAGACGGCACATCAGGGTGTATCGCCCTCACCAACCGAGCGGATCTCGACCAGGTGTTGAATTACGTTCGTACCTATCGACCTCAATATCTCGAAGTTAACATTCAGTAATTCACTCACTTACATTCTATGTAATCATCTTTTGAAAGCTCACCAGGCTGGGGACAAAACTGATTGATATCGACAGCATAACCCCCTCTAAGGTTCTGACTAGCCTCCTCTTTATTAGCGTAATTAATCACGGCTGTAAAATAAGAATCTCCGCGCTTAAAAATTGTTAAATTGTGCTGTTGTTTTTGAAAGGGATTTTTTTTGAGCTTTTCTAGATCGGATTTAGCATCCTTGATCGTACTAAATTTATTAGTTATAATTGCTCCAGTTCTACCCGGTATAATTTCTCCTCTCTTACAGTCATAATAATTGACATCTTCTAAATATTTAGTCCAGTCGGGACGACACCACTCTTGAAGATTAACGACAAAAGAGCCTCGAGAATATTCACTATCAATTATATTTCTCGCTCTCTCGGTATCTGATTTATTATTAAATACGACAACACTTACATACCAGTTTCTACGTTTAAATAAAGAATTCTGTCTTTGATATTGTGGTAATAGTCTAGGAAGTTGGTCTCTTTCCGATAGTGCGGCTTTAATGTCTTTATCCGAACTATAAACAACTCCATAATAGTCAACACCTGATTGATATTGAGAAGATGCTAAGTCAGCAAAACTTATGCTCAAAATTAAAACAGTCGGGATTAAACAGTAGTAATGCTTCATATAACTCTCAACTTGTATTGTTTAAATGTTTATTCAGTTTCATCTATAGGTTTTCTAGGGGTTTTTTATCTAGATCTTTTTCAGGTGATTTGCAACTTTTAGCGGATTGGATAAGTAGGATATTAATGGTAGGTTCAAAATATTCTTTAACTTTTTTATTGTTTATTTTCTGATTTTCACGAAAACAGACCATAGTGAAATCAGAGTCTTCTGAACGTGTGATATTTTTAAGATCGGCATCGTAGAAATTTGAATTGCCCAATTTAGATCCTGAAAAATCTACAGTGTCTAGAGTCGCATTAATAAATTTGGATGATACTAAGTTTGAATTTGTTAATATTACCTCAGTCAGCTTAGCTTCTGTCATATCAGCCCCAGTAATACTCAGACCATCTAAAGATACATCTTCTAATACTATTTCTTTGAGATTAGCTTTTCTTAAGTAAATTACTGGTTTGGATTTTTGATCTTTGATGTTCGCAGTTATTAATTTTGAATCAGCTAGATAACTGATGACCTTACCCTTACGTTTTCCATCTAATTCATCTAAAACAGCTAGTGTTAAAGCTTGGGCAATAGGGATAAACTCTGGTAACAATGGCGATCCATCTGGATTTGGTTGAGAATCTTTTGATTTTGTTGTCTCTACTGATTTTTTTGTCTCTACAATTTTTGGTTGAGAATCTTTTGATTTTTTTGTCTCTACAATTAAAGTTTGCATCTTGGAGAAATAATCTTTTAAAAGTTCTTGCTGTTTTCCCTCTTCAGCTATTTGCTTGTCTCTAGTTTCAAAAGCATAATTGACATATAAACCACCAAAAGCTAACATCAAAGGGACAATCAATAATTGTAACCAATCCCAGAAACTTTTCTTCTGGAAGCCAGACCATTTAAAATTTGATATCCAGTTTGATATGATGATTACAAGCAGCGAGATTAACGCCCCTGAAAGCAACCAGTTTATCCAGGTCTGTTGATCAATTCCAGATTCACCGCTTGTCAAAGCAATGGCAACGACTATCCAAAACCCAAATATACCCAAGAATATATATACCCAATTTTTTCCTTTCTCGAAGATATCTCTAATTATATTATGTTTAAGTTGCGGTGATTGCTGCTTCAGATAGCTGGCAAAATCTATATCAATTGGTTCTCTATCTTTGTCTGTTCCAGCTTCGTCATCAGTGAATATCAGAAAAGCCAGAGCTTTGCCATTTATTTTTTTTTTCGATGAATTTTCTGGCAAATCATTCAACCATCTTAAGGAATACTTTAGTCGTTCAATAATCTCATCACTTTCGAAGGGCGAATAAATCCCAGGAACTCCTCTGATATCAAGATTGCGATGTTCGATAATATCATGTTCGATAATATCATGTCGTTTTAGTATTTGCAGTTCCTTAGCTTCTATCGTTCCTATGTTAAAGAAGTGTGTATTTGATAAGCCGATTCCGTAATGCCAAAGTTCCTTCTCTTGTTCCCACCATTTGACAAGCTTGCCGTAATATTCACTATCTGGATTAACGGTTTCTTCAATGCGTATAATTAATCGTGCGATTTCTGAAGCTGTCATAAATATCCTCAGTGGTGCAGAAAACCCATGAAAGACTTGCTGTACAAGGAGTCCGAATTAGAGCGGGTTGACAGGAGGAGCAACTTTATGAGATGCTTAAGTTCCGCAACTAAAAGACATCGCTAGGTCAGCCTTTATCTTTGTATCTTAAACTATTTGAACAACTAAGTCAATCAGGGTAAGCGCTTCTTAACAATCCTTGACAAAATGAACTTTATATGAGTTGCTCATCCCATTTTTCTTTATTTGTGGCAGGCATCCTACACGCTTTTCCCTTTCTGGGAGAGGGGTTGGTTGTGAGGGTAATTAACCATCTCTGCCATTACTTTAGAAAAATGGTATTATAGCCTTTTGTCAACGGGGAAGTCCAGATATTCAGCCAACCCTCAATAAATCGGAGCGAGAATCATTCTCAATGAGGGAAAAACTTCCGGGGAAGAAATTAGGAAACACCACCCAGACGGGCATATTCTAAAATTGACCGGCTGAGAGCATCGCGATCATCGCGGGTGAGATAATAATTCTGGCCGCCGATATCATTGAGAAATCGCAGTAGGGCAAGACAAGCGGACTCTAGATCCGCCCGGTGTCGGGCAGCCGCTAAAGCTTGTTCCGAGGTGGCATAAACTAGGCAATCGCTAATTCCTTCCCTGCCATCCACTCGCCAACATTGAAAAGAATAACCCTGCATTTCTGCGCTCAATTCAATCTGCCAACCGTGATAGTCAAATCGCGTGTAAATCATGTCAAGCAGCCCCGTTTAGGAGAGGAAAGTCACAGGTTTGACTGCTCTGATTGTCTTAGAAGTCCCGCACCTGTCTAACTTTCTAATTTAACGGGTGATTATGGAAACCCTCTGCAAACTTCGTGCAGATTTCGTGCAGAAATGATTTTGTCCACTGTCTAAAGGCAGATATTACTTTAAGCGATAACCGAGACCGTGAACAGTTTCAATAAAGTCTTCCGGCGCGCCAAGGGATTTTAGCTTGTGACGAAGACCGCGAATATGGGAAGTAACGGTTTCCTCGGCCGGAGAATCGTCCAAAGACCAAACTCGCTCAATAATACCCGATCGACTTAAGACCCGGCGCCCATGGCTAACAAGTAATTCTAAGAGCGCGAATTCCTTGGGGGTGAGGGAAAGAAGTTGACCGTTATAACTAGCCTCGTGGGTACTGGGATTTAACTGCAAACCCCCCCAAGATAATAAAACACTGCTGGTGCTGCTGCCGCGTCGGATCAAGGCCCGAATCCGCGCCATTAATTCCCCCAAATCGAAGGGTTTAGTGACATAATCATCGGCCCCTGCGTCTAATCCGTCAATTTTATCGATTACCGTATCCCTTGCGGTTAATAATAGGACGGGAACGGTGGCATTAGCAGAGACGGGATGATGGGATTCCGCTCGTCGCAGACGTTGACAGAGCAAAGTTCCGCTTAATTTGGGCAGGGTGACATCGAGAACTAAAAGGTCATATTTGCCTAATTCTAGCCAATTCCAGCCTTCTTCTCCGTCTCTAGCCACATCGACAACGTATTGTCGCTCGCTCAAGGCCTCTCGCAAAATCTCGGCTAGTTGCATATCATCTTCTACTACTAAAATTCGCATGGTCTAGAGATAGAGTAAGCTGGAAATAGCGTCGGTTAACTCCTGATGAATTGGCTCAAACAAGGAAAATGGATCGCGGGAGGTTTCGGGCTAACTGTCTTATTGATGGGAACTATTAGCCTAGTTTCCTATCGCAATACCCTCGTCCTGCGTCAGCGCGCTGCTGAGGTGGAAGTTACCTACGAGATCATCGATAATCTCGCTAATCTTTACGCTAACATGGCGGTGGCCGAATCGGGAAGACGGGATTATATCAAAACTGGCAGCCCTAGGGAATTAAGCCGTCATCGTCGGGCGATCGCTTTGATGAAATCTAACTGGCAACTCCTGGCTAAACAATTAGAAAACGGCACAGATTTCGAGCAGGAAATGGTGACTGAGATCGGGGATTTAATGTATCGGCGAATTGCTCTATTTAATCAATCGATCGCCACCTATAAATCCGATCGATCCGATGATATTTCTCAAAATGCAATCACGGTTAAAAGTGTCGATATCCGGGATAAGTTTCAAAATCTTCTTACCTATTTACAAGCTAGTCAGAAAAGGAATTTAAGAAGTAGCATCGCTAGTTCTAGGGATAGTATCCGCGAAAATTCTCTGTTGGGGTTACTGGGAACTTTTATCAGTTTTGGGATTATTTGCGGAGTTTATTTTTTAGTTTTTTGGCAAGAGAAACGGCGACAAAAAAGTGATGAAATTCACCGATTATTACTACAGGAAAAAGAACTTTTTGATCTAAAAATTCAGCTTTTTTCCATGATATCCCATGAGTTTAGAACCCCTTTAACCGTTATTTTTTCTGCCTCGCAGTTATTAGAAAATGGTTTAAAAGATGCAGATAAGTCGAGCAGAAAAAACCTATATAGAATCCAGTCTTCTGTCAAGCTAATGAATCAATTCTTAACAGATATTTTGATTTTAACAAGGGCAGAGTCTGGAAATCTCAGTTGTCAACTAGAGCCGCTCGATATTGAAGCTTTTTGTTTAAATTTGGTCGAAGATTTTCAATTTATCAATAAAAATAATACCCCGATTAAATTTGTCAGTCAGGGATTGATGATCCGTCCTTATCTAGATGAGAAACTGCTCTACTCGATTTTAAGTAATTTACTCTTAAATGCGATTAAATATTCCCCCACGGGAGCAGGGATTAGTTTGATTTTGTGGAAAGATAGCGATCGCATTGTTTTTCAAGTCCAGGATCACGGGATCGGCATTGCCGAGGAAGATAGAGGTAAGATCTATGAACCCTTTTATCGGGGTCAGAATGTGGAAAATATTATCGGCACGGGATTGGGGTTAGCAGTGGTTAAAAAATGCGTCGAACTCCACCGCGGCGAAATCGCCCTAGACAGCCAAGTGGATAAGGGAACAAGCTTTACCGTCAAACTGCCCATTTCACCCTAGTTCCAGCTTGAGCAGCCCAAAGATTACAAAATGTAACTTTCTTTCTTTCAAAACAGGACGAAAGCAACGAAGAATTTTTATCTTCTAGATTAATCGATCGCAAAGTCCAATCTCGATCGACCCTAAAACCACCACCAGTGCCTTATCGCGGCCCGAATTAGTCCAAAATCAACTCACTTCGGGTTGATGGCATCTAAGTTTTGGGCAAAAATAGGGCTTTTGCCGTCAAAAAAGCCTACATTTTGGCTATTTACCCCCCGGTTGACCCCTGATTTTTGCAGTCGGTTGACTGCCCTGGGGAACTGGTAACAGTTTCCTGATAGGATAAGGTGACTTGGGATTAACTTATGGTGTTGAAAATATGTCTCTAAAACCTTACATTTCTCGCTTATTAGCTTTGGTTCTCGTCCTGGTCATCGGATTGATGGGTTGTTCTAGTAGTTCCGGGTTAACGGGCAATTATGGAAAAGATACCCTGACGGTGATTGAAAGTTTAACCACAGCCCTTGATTTGGTCAAAGATGACCCGAATAAAGCGGCAGTTGAGTCGCAAGCAAAGGAACAAATCAACGATTACATCTCCCTCTACCGACGAGATAAAAAATCCGGGGGTTTGCGTTCTTTCACTACTATGCAAACAGCCTTAAACTCTCTAGCTGGTTATTATACCGCCTACGGTTCCCGTCCCATCCCCGACAAACTCAAACAACGTTTAAAACAAGAATTTAAACAGGTGCAATTCTCTCTCCAGAAAGGAATTTAGATACAGTTATCAGTGATCAGTTATCAGTTATCAGTAGAACTCGACCGAATATTATAAGCTGTACTGAATTTAAACTGCGTATTAAAAATTTTAGTACAAATGCTCGAACTTCCTCTCCCTGCTTCCAACTCCGGCACTCCAGTGCAGTCTTAACGAGTAATTTAGATGGTCAACAGATTGGTGGGATTGTTAAGTGACAGGTATTAGGTGCGAGTAACAGTGCTGTCTTTTCCCTGATTACTGATGACTGATTACTGTTGACTGAAATGACTCCTGTAAAAATCGGGCCAAATCCGGTTAGACTAGAAATACAAAGCGTATTATAAAAAACTACAAAATTGATTCAAGACGAAACCCTAGAATTATTGGAATGGCCGCGGCTATGTCAACACCTAGCTACTTTTGCAGCGACTAAACTAGGTGCGATCGCGATTCGTCAATTGCCGTTACCAGAAAGCAAAGAGGAAAGTTTAAACCTACTCTGCCAAACCAAAGAAGTTTATAGTTTAGAACAAAAATTAGATAGTCGTCTTTCCTTTGATGGGATTACCGACATCGGAGATGCCCTAGAAAGGGCGCATCTGGGGGGGTTATTATCGGGACAGGAACTTTTAAATATTGCCACGACTTTGGCCGGAGTGCGACGTTTACGGCGTTTAATTGACGAACAGGAAGATATACCGGTTTTAAAAGAGTTAGTAGCCGAAATTCGCACCTATCCAGAGATAGAACAGGAAATACACCGTTGTATCGATGAAGATGGCCGGATATCCGATCGCGCTAGTCCCCAATTACGCGAAATTCGGGGACAAATGAAGGTGATTAGAGAGCGAATTTACCGCAAATTACAGGATATCATGCAAAAACAGGGCGGTGCCATCCAAGAAGCGGTCATTACCCAAAGAAGCGAGCGCTGGGTGATTCCCGTCAAAGCAGCGCAAAAAGAGCAAATACCGGGGATAATTCACGATACTTCCAGCACAGGGGCGACTTTTTACATTGAACCTCACTCTATCGTTGACCAAGGCAATCAACTGCGGCAATATCGTCGTCAGGAACAAATCGAAGAAGAAAAAATCCTCCGGCAGTTAAGTAATCTGATCGCCGAAGCCTTTGAGGACTTAGAATATTTACTAGCGATCGCTACTAGGCTCGATCTGGCCACCGCTAGGGCCCGTTACAGTTTATGGTTAGAGGGTAATCCCCCCCACTTTATCGATGGTTCAGAAACGATTACTTTACGGAATTTGCGTCATCCTTTGCTCTGGTGGCAAAAACACCACGAACAGGGGGGGGAGGTCGTACCGATAAATGTGCAGATTAGCCCAGAAATTCGCGTTGTTGCCATCACCGGACCAAATACCGGCGGAAAAACCGTTACTTTAAAAACCCTCGGATTAGCGGCTTTAATGGCGAAAGCGGGCCTGTTTATTCCAGCGCGGGAACCGGTAGAGATACCCTGGTTCGATCAGGTTTTAGCCGATATCGGGGATGAACAGTCTTTGCAACAGAGTTTATCGACTTTTTCGGGTCACATTCGCCGGATTGTCCGCATTTTAGCGGCTTTAAATTCTCGTTCCTTGGTTTTACTCGATGAGGTGGGAGCAGGTACGGATCCGGCCGAGGGAAGTCCTTTAGCGATCGCTATTTTACAATACCTCGCTGATCATAGTTTACTGACGGTGGCTACCACTCACTACGGGGAATTAAAAGCGTTAAAGTATCGAGATTCTCGCTTTGAAAATGCCTCGGTAGAGTTTGATGATCGCACTCTTTCCCCCACTTATCGACTATTATGGGGCATTCCGGGGCGTTCTAATGCTTTAACTATTGCCCAGCGTTTGGGATTAAGTCCCGAAATTGTGGCCGAAGCGAGAAATCATCTGGGGGGGTTATCGGAGGAGATAAATCAAGTAATTGCCGGTTTGGAAGCGCAAAGACGGGAACAGGAGTCAAAAGCTCAAGAAGCTAGTCAATTACTCCAACAAACGGAGAAATTTTATACAGAGGTGTCCACGCGGGCCAATTCTCTACAGGAGAGAGAGCGAGAATTAAAGCGTTATCAGGAGCAGGAGATACAAAAAGCTTTATTATCGGCAAAAGCAGAGATTAATGATGTTATTCGTCGATTGCAAGCGGGAACAAAAACCGGTAAAGATGCCCAAAAAGCCACAGAGGAATTAACTGCGATCGCAGAAAGGTTATTACCAAAAACGGAAAAAACTAAGGTTAATTATCGTCCGCAAGTGGGGGAAAGGGTACGCTTGCCCAATTTGGGACAAACTGCCGAAGTTTTAGCAATTTCACCGGAATCAGAGGAGATTTCCCTGCGTTTCGGTATGATGAAGATGACCCTACCCTTAGACCAGATTGAGTCTTTGGATGGTCAAAAAGTGGAAACTGCGCCAAAACCTGCCAAAAATTTGCCCCAAACTCCCACAAAACCCCAGGAGACTCCTTTAATTCGTACTGCTAATAATACTGTCGATATTCGCGGTTCCAGGGTGGCAGAGTCAGAAACGGATATCGAACAGGCGATCACCCGCGCCACCCCATCGGGCATATTATGGATTATTCACGGTAAAGGTACGGGGAAATTGCGTCAAGGTGTTCACGATTTTTTATCCCGTCATCCCCAGGTAAAACGCTTTCAATTAGCACCCCAAAATGAGGGCGGTTCGGGGGTAACTATCGCTTATTTAACTTAGGGTCTGCGGCAAAAAGTTTTTTGTCGGGTTAGGAGTCAGCCTTGAATCAGTTATCAGTTATCAGATGTGAGTTTTCAGTTTACTGTTTACTGATCACTGAAAATACTCCCCACTTCCCCACTTCCCCATTCCCCAGGGAGCATCTCATTTTTATACAAGTGAGTAATTATACTTGTCCCTCAAACTGGTTTCTAGTAAGGCTTTCAAAATAGTTTGACATAAAACCTGATTTAGGGGTTACAAAGGTGAGATGCTCCCCTTCCCCACTTCCCCACTTCCCCACTTCTCCACTTCTCCACTTCCCACTCTGCAATAACTACTGGCAGCCAGAAATACGTTGGTTTCCTATCATACTTTGTGTTTTTTGTCAAAAAAACTTTTTTTTTGCAATAAAACTACACAAAAAAAAGATCATCGTTAGGGGTGAAATTGACTGATTTACCCGTCTTAATTAGGATCACCTTGTAGGTGTGGCAAGGGTTTCAACCATTGCTGCCCAAAAAAGCACAAAATAACCCATTATGAAATTCTATCAAATCGCTGTAACCTTCATAACATCGTCGTTAAATAAAAATTTTTCTCAATTAATTCTTAAGAATTTATAAATATTGCGAAATGTTAATTTAAATATTCTCAAGTTTTTGGAGTCAGTCAATAATTTTTGCTTATCTTTGACCAACATTGGGTTAGAAGTCAGGAGACAGTATTCTCCGAGTCAGGAGTCCGGAGTCCGGAGATAGGAGTCCGGAGATAGGAGATAGGAGATAGGAGACTTTTTTTATTTATTCTCCCCACTTCCCCACACCCTACACCCCACACCCTACACCCCACACCCCACACCCCACTTCCCCACTTCCCCACTTCCCACTGTGCAGGGGGATTATTTTCTGGAGAATAAAACGTAAAAACAGGGAATAATAAACAGAGTTAACAGAGTTGCTAAAGACAAACCCGAAAAAACGACAATTCCTAAAGGTTGCAGGAATTCTCCCCCCTCTCCCAATCCTAAAGCGAGGGGAAATAAACCTAAAACCGTGGTCACGGTAGTCATTAAAATCGGTCGTAAACGTTGGGGAGCGGCCTTTAAAATGGCTTGTAGTCGAGTAAAACCGAATTCTTGCCGCAATTGATTCGCTAATTCCACCATAATAATCCCGTTATTAACCACAATCCCCACCAATAACACCACCCCGACGATGACAATGGCATTAATCGGGGTTTTGGTCAAATATAGTCCGAAAATTCCCCCCGCTAGGGCCAAAGGAACGGTTAACATAATCACCAAAGGGTCTATGAGCGAGTTATACTGCACGGCCATGACCACAAAGACTAAAAATACCGATAAACCCGCTAATAAACCCAAAGAACCCTGAATTTCTTGATTAGACGTGGCGGCAGCACTGGGTAAAATGCTGATACCATCGGGTAAGGGAGTGGAATTTAAAACCGATTGTACTCCCGCGAGTGCGTCACTTAATTTCGCCCCTTCGACTAAACTGCCGATAATAATAAAAACTTGACGCTGATTAATTCTCTGGATGACCCCGGGGGTTTTTCCCGCTTCAATCCGGGCTATATCTGCTAATTTTAAGTCTTCTTGTCTATTGACAAAAATAGGTATTTGTGATATGTCACTAATTTTTTGCCGCGAGTTGGGGTCTAATTGCACCCGGATATCGATTAATCTTTCTCCCCGTTGCAGTTGGGTGGGGATTGATCCTTGAATAGCGGTCCGTAGCGTTTGTCCCACTTCCAGGGTACTCAATCCCAAACTATTTAAGCGTGTCCAATCGGGTTTAATCTGAATTTCTGGTTGTCTGGGGTCAGCATCGGCACGAAAACGCGCACTAGGGACTTTTTCATCGAGAATACTGAGGATTTCTTCACCAGCTTGCTCTAAAGTTTTCCCATCGCGTCCCTGTAACATCACATCCACATCGGCACCAACGGAGGGAGAGTTATTAAGAATAATACCGCGCACTTGACCGGGGGTGAGACGCAAACGCACGTTAACGAGGTTTAATTGCTCTAGTGCTTTGCTCATGCGTTCGATATAGGCTTCCGTATTAGTGCCTTTTTTGAGACTAATCGTACTAGAAGCGCGCAAAATATTTTCATTGGTAGTTGTGCCAAAAAGAGAACCGCCACTGGTAGTAAAAACATACTCAGTTTCCGGCTGTGATAATAGAATCTTTTCTACTTCCCGCATCACCTGACGGTTAGTATTTAAATTGGTACCAGGGGGAAATTGAGCAAAAACGTTGACCTGTCCGGTTTGAATACGACTAAAGACTTCCTGGGGGATATATTGCCAGAGATAAAAACTACTTCCCCCTAAAATTAAAAAGGCCAGTAGGATAACAGGTATTCTGTAGCGGATGATTTTAGCTAAAAAACGACCGTAGAGGATGGTTAAACCTTCTAGACGTTGACTAAAGACTTTTAAGAGCCAAAACCGATGGATACCACTAGAAACCCGCATATTTAACAAACGACTGGCCAACATGGGAACAACGGTTAACGCACAGAGGAGAGAAGCGGCCACAGCAAAACTGATAGTGAGGATAATCTCGTTAAACAGCAGGGAAATAAAACCACCCAGTAGTAAAAATGGCAGGATAGAAACGAGATTAGTCGCAGTGGAGGCCACTAAAGCAGATTCTACCTCTTGGCTGCTATTCCGGGCAATTTCTAAAAAATCTCGCTTATTTTGGTTTTGATTAACTTTAAGGGCAATATTTTCCAGCATGACAATGGAATTATCCACCACGATGCCCACCCCTAGGGCCAATCCTCCCAAACTAAACACATTTATCGATAACCCAAATAACTTCATAAAGATAATTGCGACGAGGGTAGAAAGAGGAATCGCTAGGGTAATGATAAAAGTCTGTCGCAGGGAACCGAGAAAGACGAATACAGTCAATGCTGCTAGAATTGTCCCCGCTAGTCCCGACGAAACCACGTTATTGACCGCGTTTTGGATAAATACAGACTCATCGGTAGTGGTGACTACTTGTATTCCCCCGGTCATTAACCCGGATTTTTTTAATTCTGTAATGCGTTTTTTGACCCCTTCTACCACAGCAATCGTGTTCGCATTCGGTTGTTTTTGGACGCTAACCCTCACGGCATTTTTTCCATTTAGGGTGACAAAAATTCTTTGTTCTTCTATCCCATCGATAACTCTGGCCACATCCCGCAGATAGATTTTTTCTTCGGGATTATTACTATCGGTCAGTGCTAAATCTTGGATATCCGCTACGTTTTTAAATTTCCCCACCGCGCGGGTTAAAGGTTCCCCGGTTTCTCCCTCTAGTCGGCCCCCAGAGATGTCCTGATTGCGTCTTTTTAGGGTGTCTAAAACCTGATTTAATCCCACTCCTAAAGATTGTAATCGCTGCAGGTCAATATTAACTTGAATTTCTTCTCTAACTCCCCCAATCACGTCCACCACTGCCACTCCTTCCACAAACCCCAATTCTCTCCCTAATTCTTCATCAGCAAATAATCTTAAATCTTTTAGGGGTAGGGTATCGGAAACGAGAGCGAATTCATAGACGGGTAAACGAGAGGGTTCAAATTTGTTTAAGCGCGGTTCCTCAATAATATCGGGTAAATTTTGTCGGACACGATTAAAACTTTCGGTAGCTTCGTTTAAAGCGACATTTAAATCTCCCCCCGGTTGAAAAAATAAATCTACTCGCATCCTCCCCTCGCGAGTTTCTGAATAAACTTGCACTACTCCCTCGGTGGCACTCATTCCTTCTTCTAGGGGTTTAGTTACTTCTTCGAGAATGACTTCCGGGGACACTCCAGGGACATTCATCCTTAAACTAATGCGGGGATAAGTGATAGAAGGAAGCAAATCTACTTGTAAACGATTTAGAAAAAAAAGACCGATGATGATAACTGCTATAGTTAACGTCAATACTCCTATGTGACGACGAATTGATAGACCGCTTAGGGAGATGTTTTCTAACATGATTATCTATGGGGGAGAGTGAGGAGACAGGAGACAGGAGACAGGAGTTAGGAGTCAGGAGTTAGGAGTTAGGAGTCAGGAGTCAGGAGATTATTTTTATCTATTCTTCCCACTTCATAATTCATAATTCATAATTCATAATTCATAATTACCACTGATAACTGATTAATTGTGCATAACTCGACCGAAACTCCATAATTTTTGATAATAATGACGACTAACGCTATCCTGATCATCGGTGAGGAGATTTATAGCGATACCATTGTTACCTGTTTCTTTTCCTGAACTGTGGATATATTGATTATTCCCTAGATATAAAGCCACATGATTAACTCTTTTATCACCAAAGAAAATTAAATCTCCCGGTAGTAATTCCTCTCGGTTTATTTTTTGACAAAAAGCCTCCTGTTGATAGGAATCCCTCGGCAACCAAATGCCAAAAGTGGCAAAAGCAGCCTGGATTAATCCTGAACAATCGTAATTAGGTGCAAGGGTTCCACCCCAGAGATAATGATTGGTACGGTTCCTTGCTTCCTGAGTAAAAGTGATAATCTCAGGAATATGTTTTTCTATGTCTGAACGAGTTAGAGGAATTTTTTGATAAGCTGTGGTGGCCACCGCAATTGCATCTAAATCTTCTCCGCATAACCAAGCTAAATAATTATCTTCCCTTAGCTGAATTTGTAGCCCTTTTTCGGTAATTTCTAGGGAAATAAATTTTAATTGTCTTCCCCGTTGTGCTTGGGTAGCTAACTCTTGACAACTGGGAGAATTGTAGAGATTTAAGTCTCTTATACAGAGATATTCCTGGGTAGATGATGGGGGAAGGGAGATGATTTTCATAAAAAATAGATCAGAATTTATTGACAAAAAAACTGTCAGACTAGCCAAAAGCTAAGGAATAAAAACAAGGAGAATAACCTTAGTTCTGTTATCTTCAAGTTTCCACCTCTCTTAATTCTTGGTTACAGATATAATCTATAACCGAACTGAATCCCTCAAATTCCTCTTGCCTAATTAACTTTTCAGGGTTCAAAAACCGCAAAAATAAGGATTAAATGGCATAAAATCGGTAAATAGAGTATTTAATTGACTATTAAGTAGGTAGGTGTTAAAAATTGTCAGATACCCCCCTTATCAAGGGGGGATTAAGGGGGGATCGAAGGCAAAATCTATCTTCTATCTTAACTCTCCTGACTACTGGCTACTGGCTACTGATCCCTAACCCTAACAACAATTTTTAATTTTTACAACAGGTCTAGGATAGCCAGTTCCTTAACAATATGTTACAATAGCCGGCGAGAGGGGGGTGGCCAATATCTGGAACTTTTGGGCTAGAGATAGATTCTAGGGATCAGCAGTCACCTCCTAGAGTAAGCTTTTAATCAGATGTTGAGGTTAGTCTATGGCCAATGTTTCCGGGCGGTTTGAAAAGCAAGAATACAGCCAAAACTCAGAAAATACCGTCACGGTGGTCAGTTCAGTCATGTCCGGTTTTAAAAAAGCATCTCCCCTGCAAAAGGGCTTATTTTGGGGAATAACCCTCAGTTTTACCGCCCTAGTTTCCGCTACTCTCGGGGCTGCCGTCGCTTTAATTAGTCCCTTACCCGCACCAATTGGAGCCATCTTCCAAAAAACATCTTTTCCCAACCAAACAGACATCCTTGAGGCTCAAGCTTGGAATAGCTTAATCAATCAGCAGCTTTCTCGTCCTGTTAATATTTTAGTTATGGGCATCGATCGAGTTTTAGATGCCAAAAACAGCGACGATGTATTTAAAGGTCGCAGCGATACCATGCTCCTAGTGCGCTTCGATCCTAGCGATAAAACCGTGAGAATGCTGTCTATCCCTCGCGATAGCCGTGTCAGAATCCCCGGCCACGGTTTCACTAAAATTAACGATGCCAATGTTCACGGTGGACCGACTCTAGCGGCGGAAGTGGTCAGTAATACTTTAGGGGATGTCACCGTTGATCGCTATGTGCGGGTGACTACCGATGCCTTTAAGGAATTAGTCGATTTAGTCGGGGGTGTAGAGGTTTATGTACCCGAACGAATGTATCATAAAGATGTCACCCAAAAATTAGAAATTGATTTACAAGAGGGTTGGCAAAATCTCAACGGCGACCAAGCCGAACAATTTGCCCGTTTTCGTAACCCCCAATACGGCGATGTCGGTCGCGTACAAAGACAACAAATTTTATTAAAAGCACTACAACAAAAGATTTTTAGTCCGACAATTCTCCCCAGTCTCCCGAAAGCAGTACAGGTTTTACAACAACATATCGATACGAATTTAACCGTCGAGGAAATGCTGGCTATCGCTAATTTTGGCCGGGAAATTAAACAGGATGACTTGAGAATGATCCTACTCCCCGGCCGGTTTAATAGCCTTGAGGAATACGATGGTCGCAGTTATTGGATTTTGAACCGTCGCGAAATCAGAACCATTGTGGCTAACAATTTTACCGATAACTATGCGGGGGGAGAAACCTCCGTTTATAGTCTGCGGATTGCCATTCAAAATGCCACCCATACCAAAGGTTTAGCCCGTCGTACTCGTGATTATCTGGCCAAACGGGGCTATACAAATGTTTATATTAGCGATGACTCCTCCCAAAAGCTAGAAACCACGGCAATTATTGCCCAAAAAGGTGATATTCAGTCCGCTAACCTCTTGAAAAATCAATTGGGAATCGGTAAAGTAGAATCATCCTCCACTGGTGCTTTAGACTCAGACCTAACTATTCGGGTGGGTGATGATGTGGCCCAGTTTCTCGACGCTCAACAGTAACAATGTTGAAAAATTTTTTCAGTCTGGTTTTAATTATTTTGCTGGCGATTCTTTGGCTACTTTTCGCGGCCCGTCCGGTGGCTTTGGCCCAAGATAAAACGATTAACTATAGTTTTGCCCAGCTGCAAGACCGGGATTTCTCCCATCAGGATTTGCGCGGAGGGGTTTTCGCAGCTGCCGCAATGCGGGGAGTTAACCTAGAAGAGGCCGATTTATCCTATAGTATTCTCACCGAGGCTGTCCTCTTAAAAGCTAACTTAAAAGGGGCCGATTTAACCGCCTCTTTGGTAGATAGAGTTACCCTCGATTTTGCCGATTTAACTAATACTATTTTTACTGATGCGATCGCTACTCGCAGCCGTTTTTATGACACAATTATTACCGGGGCCGATTTCACTAACGCGGTCATTGATAACTATCAGGTCAAGTTAATGTGTGAACGGGCCGATGGGATTAATCCGGTCACGGGAGTGGCCACCAGAGATAGTTTAGGCTGTGATTAGCAATTCCGGGCAGATTCTAGCTGACTGCTCAAAAATAGCCTACCCCCTACACTCCGGCTATCTCGATCGAGACAGCCAGGATGTAGAATGAAAATACTGAGCGAGGCTAGAGAAAGGAGAGGGACTCTTGATAATCGTCATCGATAACTATGATAGTTTTACCTACAATTTAGTCCAGTATTTGGGAGAATTAGCCTCCGAGTTCCCGATCGCCGTGCCGATCGAGGTCTATCGTAATGATAAAATAGACTTGGCCACAATCGAACAAATGCGGCCGGATGGAATTGTCATTTCCCCCGGTCCAGGTCGTCCGGTCGATGCGGGCATATCTCTGGAATTAATCGCTAAATTTGGCCCCCATTTGCCGATTTTGGGAGTCTGTCTCGGTCATCAAAGTATCGGTCAGGTATTCGGAGGGGATGTGGTCTCGGCCCCGGTCTTGATGCACGGCAAAACTTCGCCAATCTATCACAACAATGAAGGGGTATTTCAAGGGTTAGAAAATCCTTTTACTGCCACCCGTTACCATAGTTTAGTGATCGAGCGCTCAACTATGCCGGATAATTTAGAGATCACGGCCTGGGTGGAAGATGGCACGGTCATGGGGGTTCGTCATCGGGATTACCCCCACATTCAAGGAGTACAATTTCATCCCGAAAGTATTTTAACCACTGCCGGCAAGGAACTTTTAAGAAACTTTCTCCGATCCCTCTAGTGTTTGCTAATCCCCAACCCCTGAAATTAACCTTAACTTGATTAATTCTGCATCTACATTTATGAAAAGGCGAGATTTTATCTTATCGGCGGGGGCAAGTTTCTTAACCGTGGCAGTAAGCTCAGTTTTAGCGGAAACTAAACCGAAACCCACTAACCCCACTTCCCCCAAAAAACCCGATAATTCCCTCTTAGTTCAATGGTTGGGTCATAGTTGCTTTTTATTCACCGGAGGAGGGCAAAGAGTCCTCGTTAATCCCTTCCGGGCAATTGGTTGTACGGCGGGTTTTCCTTTGCCAAAAGTAGAAGCAGATATCGTTTTAATTAGTAGTCAACTCTGGGATGAAGGGGCGGCCGAGAATTTACCAGGTAATCCGAAAATTTTGTTTGAGCCGGGGGCCTATGATCTGGGTAAATTAAAATTCCAGGGCATTAGTATCGCCCATGATCGCATGGGGGGGCAACGTTTCGGCATGAATGTGGCCTGGCGTTGGGCCCAAGCGGGGATTAGTATTGTCCATTTAGGGGGGGCAGCGGCCGCAATCGAATTAGAACAAAGAATTCTCCTAGGTTCGCCGGATTTAGCTTTTATTCCCGTGGGGGGTGGTCCAAAAAATTATAATCCCCAAGAAGCAAAACAGGCGATCGAAGTTTTACAACCGCGAATAGCTGTCCCGACGCAATACTTCACCAGTGCCGCCGATAAAAATGCCTGTGAATTGGTCTCTGTAGATGAGTTTCTCAAGTTAGTCAAAGATAAAAATATCCGTTTAATCGGGGACAATAAATTACGGATTCGTGCCGCCGATTTACCGAAAAAAGGGACGCTCATTCGCGTGTTTGACTACCGCAAGCTGTTACAGAAATCCTAATTTTTAGGAGCCAATAACCTAGTACTGCTGTAGATCATCTCCTAGTTCTCTAAAAATTGCTTTAACAATCTTATTAAAAATGTTTTTGCTGAAAGAATCTCGCTCTTTTTTTAGACAGGGATGGACGATGGCAGTTTTACTAATTGCCCTGCTTGTTTCCCTGCCGATTTTATCGGTGGCCAGTAGTTTATTAACTAATTCTAGTCAAGTCTGGCAACATCTGATCGAAACTGTTCTCGGGGATTATCTAGTTAATTCTTTTTGGTTAATGTGCGGGGTGGGCAGCGGCGTTTTAATCATCGGTGTCGGGACCGCTTGGTTAACAACGATGTGTCAATTTCCCGGTTGTCAACAATTTCAATGGTTATTATTACTACCCCTGGCTGCTCCTGCCTATCTCTTGGCCTATACTTATACCAATATGATGGACTATTTTGGTCCGGTGCAGACCTTCTTAAGAAGTGTTTTCGGTTGGGATAGTGTCGAGGATTATTGGTTTCCTAATATTCGTTCTCTTTGGGGGGGGATTCTTATGTTAATACTGGTGCTTTATCCCTACGTTTATCTGTTAGCAAGGGTGGGTTTTTTAGAACAATCTGTCTGCACAGTGGAGGCAAGTCGCTCCTTGGGATGTAATCCTTGGCGCAGTTTTTTTACTGTCGCTTTACCCCTAACAAGACCGGCAATTATGGCGGGATTAGCCCTAGCTTTAATGGAAACTCTGAACGATTTTGGTACGGTGCAGTATTTCGGAATTAATGCTTTTACCACGGGGATTTATAATACTTGGTTCGGTATGGGCGATCGCATAGCGGCGGGGCAGTTATCCACAGTTTTAATGGTATTTATCCTCGTTTTAGTTTTCCTTGAACAATCCTCCCGTCGTCAAGCTCGTTACTATGAAATGACCAATCGTTTCCAGTCACCGACTAAGTATGAACTAGGATTTGTTCGCAGTTTTTTGGCAATAATCTCCTGTTTTTTGCCAGTATTTCTGGGGTTTATTGCCCCCGCTTTCTATTTGGCATATCTAGCCTTTAATCACGCCCAAGAAACTTTTAATAATGACTTTTTTAGTTTATCGGTAAACAGTTTTTTTCTGGCTAGTTTAAGCGCAATTATTGCGGTAGTTTTAGCTTTAATTCTCGCCTACGGGGAAAGACTTAATCCGAATAAAACTCTTAAGCTTTCCGTGCGGATTGCGGCCGCTGGTTACGCTATCCCCGGCATTGTTATCGCCGTGGGGGTTTTAATTCCTCTCGGGAAATTAGATAACTTTTTCAATCAAGGATTAAATATCAATTTAATTCTGAGCGGCACGATTTTCTGTCTGATTTTTGCCTATATTGTCCGGTTTTTAGCCGTAGCTTTTTCCACATTAGAATCGAGTTTAAGTAAAATTAAACCTAGTTTAGATGATGCTTCCCGCAGTCTTGGCTATGGCACTGGTGCCACTTTAATTAAAGTGCATATTCCTCTTTTGTCGGGGGGATTATTGACGGCGGCTATGTTAGTTTTTGTCGATGTGATGAAGGAATTACCGGCTACTTTGGTCTTAAGACCTTTTAATTTTGATACCCTAGCGGTGCGCGTTTATCAATACGCCAGCGATGAACGTTTGGTGGAAGCGGCGGCACCAGCCCTGGCCATTGTCCTAGTGGGATTAATTCCGGTAATTTTTTTAAGTTGGCAAATTTCCCGACGGGCGATCGATTAAAGTGGTGGCCGATTCCTAGACAAGTTGGCGATCGGCCAGCAGCTTAGTTCTATAGTCTAGTACAAAATAATGTTACAGTTCTTGACAAGACTACTAGAGAGGGGGGGTGTCAGTGATAGGATTCCCTAAAACCCCTTTTCTTTATTTGTGTAGAGAGAACAAAATCCTATGACAGAACTTTCTGGAAAAGCTCCTAAGTTCGGTGGCAGCACGGGCGGTTTACTCGCCAAAGCCGATCTGGAAGAAAAGTACGCCATCACCTGGACAAGCAGCAAAGAACAAGTCTTTGAAATGCCCACCGGTGGCGCCGCTATCATGAACGAAGGCGAAAATCTCCTCTATTTGGCCCGCAAAGAACACGCGCTCGCTCTTGGTACCCAATTCCGGACGAAATTTAAGCCCAAAATCGAAGATTACAAAATCTATCGGATTTACCCCAGTGGTGAAGTGCAGTATCTCCACCCCGCTGATGGTGTCTTCCCCGAAAAAGTTAACGCTGGTCGTGAATTTTTCGGCAAAAAAGACCGCAATATCGGCAAAAACCCGGAACCGGCGACAATTAAGTTCTCTGGTGTCACTCCCTACGAAGCATAAATAAACCCTAAAATCGAGAGGGGGGAGTTAGATTTAGAAGCTATTTAGCCCTAGGATTTAACTTCTGACTCTCGATTTCTCTGATCGCAATCGGCTACAAGTGTTGTGCTATCCGTTTCCTGAACCATCAAAATATGATCTTCCCCGACTTCGATCGCTTTCGTCAACTCGCCGGCCAAGGTAACTTTATTCCTGTCTATCAAGAATGGATCGCTGACCTAGAAACGCCCGTTTCGGCCTGGTATAAAATTTGTGCCGATCAAGCCTACAATTTTTTATTAGAGTCGGTGGAAGGGGGCGAAACCTTGGGACGCTACAGCTTTTTAGGCGGCGATCCCGTCTGGGTATTGGAAGCGCGGGGAAACACCACCACCCAAACTTTTCGCGATGGTTCTCAAGAGATTTTTTCCGGGGATCCTTTCGAGATTTTAACCCGATGTTTAGCCCCGATCGTGCCAGTTAAATTGCCGCAATTACCCGCCGGAATAGGGGGTTTATTTGGTTTTTGGGGTTATGAATTAATTAATTGGATCGAACCGCGAGTGCCTATTTATCCCGCTACCGATGCCGATCTACCGGATGGTATTTGGATGCAGGTGGATAATCTAATTATTTTCGATCAAGTTAAACGGAAAATCTGGGCGATCGCTTATGCCGATATCCGGGGTAAAAATCCCGATTTAGCGGCCGCTTATCAAGCGGCCTGCGATCGAGTGACACAGTTAGTTCTCAAGTTACGATTACCCCTACCAACTAATGCCAAAACCCTGGAATTATTACCGGTTGGTCACGGGAAAGAATTGGTCTATGAAAGCAATACAACTCAGGAAAAATTCTGTCAAAATGTCCTGAAAGCCAAGGATTACATCAAAGCGGGGGATATTTTTCAGGTGGTTATTTCCCAGCGTTTAAATGCCAATTATCAGGGTCATCCCTTCGATTTATATCGTTCCCTGCGTCTGATTAATCCTTCTCCCTACATGGCTTTTTATAACTTTAAGGATTGGCAGATTATTGGCTCTAGTCCTGAAGTGATGGTTAAGGCAGAACGGGACGAATTAGGTAAAATAAGGGCTACTGTCAGACCAATTGCTGGCACCCGTCGCCGGGGACAAAACTTGAGTGAAGATCAAGCTTTAGCCACGGATTTATTGCAAGATCCCAAAGAAATTGCCGAGCATATTATGTTAGTGGATTTGGGGAGAAATGATCTAGGCCGGGTGTGCGATCGAGGTACGGTCAAAGTAGACGAATTAATGATAATTGAACGTTATTCCCACGTTATGCACATTGTCAGTAATGTGGTCGGGGATTTAGCAACCAATAAAAGTGCTTGGGATTTATTAAAAGCTTGTTTTCCGGCGGGAACCGTCAGTGGGGCCCCGAAAATTCGCGCCATGGAAATTATTCATGAATTAGAACCCTGTCGTCGTGGTCCCTATTCAGGGGTTTATGGTTACTACGATTTCGAGGGACAGTTAAATAGTGCCATCACAATTCGTACTATGATTGTTCGTCCCCAAGGTAATCAAAATTATCTGGTTTCCGTGCAAGCGGGAGCAGGGTTAGTAGCTGATTCTGAGCCGGAGAAAGAGTATGAAGAAACCCTCAACAAAGCGAGGGGTTTATTGGAGGCAATTCGCTGTTTAAGTTAGGCTTTTTAGCCTAGGATCTAGTTAAGGGGATTTGGCGATGATTTCCGAGAAGGAATCGGGTTAACTAAGGAGGATAACATCAAGGTTCCAGCTTATTGCCATAAGTTTAGCGAGGGGTAATAGTTACTAAAACCTGATAGGAGTTTGGCGGACTCGTAAACACGAATAAAACTTGGTTATTATCAAGATTTCTGGGTGAATCGCTGCTATCAGAGGTATATACATCTACTTGATCTGGAGGGGTCGAAGAGCGATTAGTCAGTGTCGGATTGACGGCGACTACAATAGCGTCTCCAGAAATTCCCTGAATAGTTGTTCCCTGATCAGTTGAAGGTATAGCTACTCCTGGCGGAATATTATTCAGGCGACCGGCAGCAACAGTACAGGATGCACAATTTCCTTGAATAACTTTAGCTGTAACATTTGCCGGCATGGTAACAATGGGTAGAGTTGGGTTGGTACTCCCTGAGGGGGATTCGAGGACAAATATTTCATTGGTAGCTCTGGTGGCAACTCTGGTGCTGACAGAGTAGTCAACTTTATCCCTATTTCCATTAGTCACAGTAGTCATCTCTACCTGAGCTTTGGCATTCAAAATCACTTGATTACCACCCGCGCGAACACAGGTATAAAAATCGTCCACATTGCCAAGGACGGGGATTCGGGTAAAACTCGTGGGACAATTGGGGTTATTAGCAGCCGCTGCTAACATATCGGTGACAGGGGAATGTTGCCAAGTAGCAACATCTGCGGGGGTGATGTAGTTGCCATTAGCGTCCAAGTTTGGACCATAACGCCACAAGACTCGCGGACCGGTTAAGCTATTTTCAGGGCCTTTGGTATAGTAAACGATCTGGTTGGGGAGCAGCAGACCTGGACTGCTGGGGTCGGGAATTCGGAAAGCTAGAACTGCTCGCGCTCCTTCGGGTACTTGATCCGTCATGATCGCAGCTTGAGTCTCAGCGATAATTCTTGCTCGTCTCACTTCATCTGAAACAAACTCTAGAGTACGATTAAGATTATTTTGGATTTCACTATCGGCATTAGCTCGATAGTTACTTCTGAGCAAGTTAATCACACCAATTCCCGCCACCGAGATGACAATCAGCATCATGGAACTTGCCAGTAAAACTTCTGTAATCGTGAAACCTGCTTGTCGAACTGGTTGGTGAGCTTGTCGAACCAACCGGGCGGATTTTTTCCGTAAACTGCCTAGGTGATTGATGCACCCTAAATAAAAACGCATAGCTTTAACCCGTGCCAATTTTTCTGTTCTGTACTCCCCTAAATATTTGACATTTATTGCAGTCACGCAGATTTTATTAAACTATCGGTCAGTCAAGTCAAAAGGTGTTTTCGGAAACCACTGAAAATTTACTACTACCTACTGCCTTGACAATTCCCCTAGAAAACTCCTGAACGAGACTGTTTTAACTTAATCAACTTCACCACTAAATACACGATAGACCGAGAAAATCTTCTAGATAGTGATTTCGGTGTTGCCAGAAAGTTGATTTTTTTCACAGCGATTATGGGAGTAAGTGGTTTTACAGGAAATTTCGTACACTTGTATTAGTATAATTGTTGAGCCTCAAGGAGATAAGAAGGCCCAAGGACTGGTTACAATCAAGGATGAGTAATTTTTCGATCGATGTCATCTAAATAATCATGCGTCTCTTACACACCATGCTCCGGGTCAATAACTTGCAGGAATCTCTACAATTTTACTGCGATGTGCTAGGAATGAAGTTATTGCGCCAGAAAGACTATCCCAATGGTCAATTTACCCTCGCTTTCGTCGGTTATGGCGATGAGGCTAATCATGCTGTCATCGAACTGACCTATAATTGGGGAGTTGATCGCTATGAAGTCGGTAATGCTTACGGTCATATTGCCCTAGGCGTGGATGATATCTATAGCACCTGTGAGAAAATTAAAGTTCTTGGTGGCAATGTCACCAGGGAGCCGGGCCCGATGAAACACGGTTCTACGGTGATTGCTTTTGTGGAAGATCCTAATGGCTACAAGATCGAGTTAATTCAACTAGGAACCCAAGCTGCTGCCGTGGCTAGGGCTTAAATTTATTGCCATCAAGAGCTTATGACTGTTGAAATTGAACGGAAGTTTCTGGTTAAAGGGGATCACTGGCGATCGCTGGCTGCTGGCAAGTTGTATCGTCAGGGATATATTCCCACCCAAGATGGATTGACAACCGTGCGAGTTCGCGTAGTTGGAGATCGGGGTTATTTAACCATTAAAGGCAAGACTGAGGGCATTAGTCGGCTGGAATTCGAGTATGCAATTCCCCTAGAAGATGCGGCGCTCATGTTAGAAAACCTCTGTAAAAAACCTTTAATTGAAAAGATTCGTCATCGCATTTCTTTGGATAATTTAACTTGGGAAGTTGATGAATTTTTGGGAGATAATCAAGGTTTGATTATGGCTGAAATTGAGTTAGAACAAGAGGATCAAGTCATTACTATTCCTGATTGGATCGGCGAAGAAGTCACGGGAGATGAGCGATACTACAATATCAATTTACAGAAATTTCCCTATAAAATGTGGCCATTGTAGTATTAATTTCTTTCGAGTTTAACTCTGGGTGGATACGGCTTTTTCTGCTTCGTTTAGCTTATTCGTTACCCGTCGGAGAACGCCATTAATAAAGCGATAACCTTCATCATCAGAATAACGTTTTGCTAATTCGATCGCCTCATTAATTGCTACTTTTTGAGGTATATCGAGATAGAGCATTTCTGCCACGGCAATTTGCAGGATATCTCGATCGATTCTTGGTAAACGATGTAGTTGCCAATCCACTAAAGCGCTGGTTAATTCCTGTTCGATTTCCGCACGACGACGATAGACTGTACCGATTAATTCTAGGGCATATTCCCGCACTTCGTACTGACTGGATAACTGGACAATTTCGGGAAAATCTATCACGGTTCCTAAACGATTAATGGCATTGTGGGTAAGAGAAATTGCCTCTTTTACCATAGTTTGGGCGCTTTTTAGATTTGTTGCCTTAGTATCACTAGCGAGAATCCGTTCATTACCACGACTAATTTCAGCAGCGGCAGTTTCTAAGGTTTCTTGAATTTCGACGGTTAAGGTTCTAACTGCGACTAAAATTAAATCGTTTAAAGTTTGCTGTTCCAGGTTTTCAGGATTACCTTTAATCTGACTTAAACTCAAAAGGGCAAGTTCTCGAGCAATGCGGCGGGGTTGTTGACGGGGAGGCATAGAAGTTTAGAAGTAGAGGAAGGAAAATTATACAACTTTATTGATCGCTATCCAGTTGGGTTAATTTTTCTCGGCGATCAATTCTTGACTAACCTCTATTCTAGCATAAAAGCTGCCAAGATTTAACTTTTCAAGTTTTAATTAGACAAAAGACAATATCTATCTTGAATCTCCCCTAATTTAGTCTCAGCTTCTTCAGCATTAATAGCTAATTGAGCAAACTCTAGAAAGCGTTTTAATTCCTTGCGTAATAAATTCCTTTCTACTTCCCAGGTTTCTCGATCTAAGGTGGGTGGCATAACAATCATATCAAATAAAGTGGCCTGTTTTTTATCGGGATGGGGGCGCAATATTCGCCCGCGACGCTGAATAAATTGTCGAGGATTACCACTACTAGCCAGAATCACCGCGTTTTGAATTGATGGCAGATCTACTCCCTCATCTAAACATCTAATTGCCACTAATCCTTGTAGATAACCCTCCTCAAATTGTTGGCGAATTTTTTCTCGTTCTTCTAGAGAAGTTTCTGCGGTGTAGGTAGCAACTCGATAACCTAATTGATTGCCCAATAAATGAGTAACTGCCTCTACTTGACGACGATAATTAGCAGTATAATTTTCCACATAACCATCCCCACAATAAAATAAAGTATGATCCGTGTCTAAACGTTCTTGCATCAGTTGTTGTAAAGCCTGTAATTTATTACTTGCTGAACCAACTAATCGTGACCTTTGCATTAGCAATGCTGTTAAATTTTCATTGCCGTTTAAATTACTATTTTTCTGCAAAGTCCAGCCGATTCTTTGGGTTAATTTTGCGTATAATAAAGCCTCAGCATCGGTTAATTCAACCAAGACTGGATAATAAAAATAATTAACTAAAGCTCCTTTACTAATAGCATCAGCTAGGGTAAATTCTGGTTGTAGAATTTGTCCAAAATATTCAAGAATAGCGTCAGTTCCTTCCTCATCAAAATATCTTTCAGGAGTGGCGGATAAAGCCAATCTTAGACCTAAAGAACGGGGTAATAATTCCTCTAATCGGGGGGAACCTAAATTATGTGCTTCATCACCAACGATTAAAGTTTTATCGGGAAAAAATTTTATTTGTGATTGAAACCCCTCGCTAATAAAAGTTGAGTTAGTAGTTAAAATAGTGACAAATTTTTGATTACCCGCTTGCACATTATATAATTCTGTGGCTAGTTGACTTTGCCATGTATGGACACTTTCGTAGGCTAAAATCGGTTTAAGATTAAATTTTTCCGCTTCTCGTTGCCATTGATTGACTAGGTGACGATAGGGGCAAATTACTAATAATACTTGCAGTTCTATCGCTTGGTAAAGTTCCATAGCAATAGCTAAAGCAGTAATAGTTTTACCACTGCCGGTGGCCATTTTTAAAGTTCCTCGTCCCCGATTACGAAACCAACTGATAATCGCCGTATTTTGGTAGTCTCTCAATTCCAAATCGGGAGGAATCCTAGGAATACCAGAGGGATTAACTCGATAGAATCCTCGCAATTCAGCCACTTGCTTGAGCTTGCGAGAACTCAGAAAATCTCTAGTTATTTTTTCCCAATCTATCCAGCAACTATTCATAATAGATAAGTAAAAATTGTTATCGGCTAAAAACTGGTATCTAATTAAATTTGGGTAATTAATCAATCTCCCTTGCTGATTATAGCCTTGAGATTTAAGCTCAAAAATAGCAGAAAGCTAAAAATATAAAGACTAAAGGTTGCTACCTATACAATTGGGATGGACTAAAAAGACCATCCCACAGCTGTCAAACCACTTTTAACTGTTATCCTAGAAACCTAGGCAAGGATTAGGATAATTTACATGGTCGCTACTTCTTCTTTTTGGAGAGTATTTTGCTGAAGTTTTTCTTGATCTTTGCGACGTTTTTTAGCATAAAGTTGTATTGTCACTGCCATTAATACCACTAAAGCTACAATTAACCAGGTGGTCAAATCGAGGGGCAATTGATTCTTAAATACTGCCAAAAGGACAATAACTACCAATAACAGGGTTGGTGCTTCATTTAATGCCCGAAATTGCTGTCCCGTCCAATTACATTCTCCTTTTTCTAGCTTTTTCATGATGCGACCACAGTAGAAATGATAGAGCAGTAAAAGAGCCACAAAGGATAATTTAATATGTAACCATCCCGATTTTAAAATTTCCGGTTCTGTGGAGATTAAACCGATCGCCATAGCCACGGTGACAATCATCCCCGGTGTGGTGATGATATTGTAGAGTCGCTTCTCCATGATCTCGTATTGTGCTTTCAGAATAGCTTGTGCGGGTTCGGTTTGTGTTGCTGCCTCCGCATGATAGACAAACAAACGTACTAAATAAAATAGTCCCGCAAACCAAACAACTACCCCAATCAGGTGAAATGCTTTAAACCAATAGTAAGCCATAGTCTATATTGTGATGTGAGTCCCGAATTAATTAGTCTAAGAGTTATCCATGCTTTCCCAGACCATCCCTATACAAAAGTTTAGACGGAAAATAGGGGTTGCGGGGAGTGGGAATTATGAATTATGAATTATGAAGTGGGGTAGTGGGGTAGTGGGGGAGTGGGGGAGTGGGGAGTGGACCCCCCTAGCTCCTGAATACTGTCTCCTAACCCAATGTTGGACAAAGATAAGCAAAAACTATTGATTGAATCCCAAAACTTGAGAATATTTAAATTAATATTCCGCAATATTTACAAATTCTTAAGAATTAATTGAGAAAGATTTTTATTTAACAACGATGTTATGCTAGTTACAGCGATTTTACTGAATTTCATAATGGGTTTTTCTGTGCTTTTTTGGGCAGCAACGGTTGAAACCCTTGCCACACCTAGAAGGTGATCCTAATTAAGATAGCTAAATGAGTCAATTTCACCCACAACGATGATCTTTTTTTTGTGTAGTTTTATTGCAAAAAAAAAGTTTTTTTGACAAAAAGCACAAATTATGCTGCGGTCTAGCGGATTTCTAGCTGCGAGTAATTATGGGAGAGAAGGGAGCAAGGAGAGAAAGTTCGAGCATTTGTACTAAAAATTCTCATAGGCAGTTTAAATTCACTACAGCAAACCCTAATTATCTAAGAGCAAAGGTCGCAGAAAACCGCCATAATTCTCGTCATCTGTGCCGATAAAGACTTCTATTTTACCTCTGGGAGATTCTCTGGTGGTCAGCGCCTCCACTTTAGCACCGTCGATTTCCGCAATTTTTTGGGGATTAGGGGCAAGAATTAGGCTATTATCGGCTGTAACTTGACCAATACGGTAAACAGCACTTCTAAACACTCCCGCACTATCTGGATCGTAAGCAGAAGCTATGTAGATATTACCTTGCTTATCTACGGCTAAATCGGAGATGGGGCGAATATTTTTACCGCTACCAAAAGGACTCCGAAAAGTTACCGACTGAAATTCCCCGAATTTTAAGGGATTGAAGGAGATATCCGTCCAGCGAATCTTTGTACTCTCTTGACTATCGGCCCGTTCTGCGTAGATAAATAGATAACGATCGCCTTGTTTGCTAACAGCGATCGCCTCTACATTTTTCACTGGAATTGGCCAATTTATTTGCTCAACTATCTTGACTTTTTGCTGGTTATATGCTAGTAAAAATAGTCTTTGAAAAGGTTTTTTCTCGCCACTTTCAGCCAACAAAAATAAATCAGTTTCTGGGATAGAAGTAATACTTTCGAGATCGTTACTCAATCCCTCTGGATTTGGCCAATCTACCCTTAAAACCTGCCATAATAGCGGTTTTTCCTGCGTAGGTAGCTGTAAAAGACTGAGTCTTGCTTGAGATGGATCACTTTTTTTGCCCTTATTTTTGGCATCGTGAACCCCTAGAAAAATATCTGCTTCCACCCAAGCTAAACCACTGAGATCTGGGAGATAAGTCTCCAGTCGTCTCGATTCTTGAGCAAAAGAGACTTGCACTGCCGAAAAAAAGAAAATTAGCGTTAAAATAACCGAAAAAACAGTTTTTAGTCGGCTATTCTTGCTAAAAAAAGCTCTCTTCTCTAACATCTCTTCCCTAACTCCCAATATCACTGATTAACTCCTCCACCACCCGATTTAAACCGACGGAATGGGAAGCCTTGCATAAAATGCGATCGCCTGAATCAATCACTTCCTTTAAACGATTAATTAAATCTGCGTGAGTTTGAAAACATTCGCAATCGACCCCAGTAGCGGACTCAGCAATAAACTTAGCTTCGGGGTCATCCACCAAGACAAACAAGCGATCTATGCCTAGTTTTTGCACCCTCTCACCCACTTGGCGATGTAATTGCTCCGAAAAAGACCCTAACTCCTTCATCGTGCCTAAAACAGCAAGATGACGCTGACCGGGAGTAGCTTTCAGTAAATCCAAGGCCGCTAACATTGATTCTAGACCGGCGTTATAGGTTTCATCGAGGAGTAGGATATCGGGTGTTAATTGGTAACGTTTGGCCCGACCACTGGGTAAATTAACCTTAATTCCCTCTTGCAAAGAAGTCCAATCGATGCCTAAAATTTTCGCTACAGCCAAGGCCGCCATAAAATTTAAAGCATGATGACGACCGGATAAAGGTAAGTTAAAATCTAGTCCATTGACTCGTAAAGTAGTTAAATCCAGTAATTCTCCGACTATATCGCCGCCAGAGAAGCCATAGGTAATTGTTTCCCCCTGCCATACCCGTTTAGCTGTTTCGGTAAGTAAAGGGTGATCGTAGTTAAGAACAGCTATACTACCAGAAGGAGACTCGGCCAATAACTCGCATTTCGCCTCTGCGATCGCTGCTTCCGACCCTAAACGACCGATGTGAGCGGTTCCCACATTAGTAATCACTGCGATCGTCGGTTGGGCGATTTGAGCGAGCAGGGCAATTTCTCCCCGTCCCCGCATTCCCATCTCGATTACAGCACTATCGTGAGTTTCGTCCAGTTCGAGGAGAGTTTTCGGCACTCCGATCTCATTGTTATAATTAGCCAGGGTTTTATGTACTTTTCCCTGGGTTGCTAGTACGGAAGCGATTAATTCTTTAGTGGTAGTTTTTCCCACCGATCCCGTAATAGCAATCACGGGTATAGTAAATTGATTCCGCCACCAATGGCCTAATTGCTGATAGGTTTCTAGGGTATTCTGGACTAGGAATACAGGAATATTACTAGAGTAATTTACCGAAACTGGCTGATCAACAATCAAGGTCGCCGCTCCTTTTTCGATAGCCATATCGATAAAATCATGACCATTAAAATTATCACCTTTTAAGGCTAAAAATGCTTGTCCTGGCTCAATACTACGGCTATCAGTATTAATGCCAGATACTAAACTATCTTGGCTCAAACTTATGTTGCCATTATTTTGTAAGGATAATAATTGAGCTAGTTGATTGAGGGATAAATGACAGGGCATAGACAATAAAAATACTTAGAGTAAATTCCGAATAATCTAGAAGATAGATTGATGTTTAACGGGGACTTAGATCAGATAAAATCGATTTTTCTTGGACCTCTCAATCAGAGCTGGTGTCATGTAGGGGCGCAACGTGGTCAGGGAGTTTATCGAACTGCTTGCACCCATAATGTGAGATAGTGAATATTTTTCAGCCAATGTCCGAGAGAGCCAACTCGATGGCGTAGAATGACCCAAAATAGGGACAGCCTAAGAAGGGAGCATCTACTATCTAATCACAATTGACTCCTTTACAGCAGTTATCTGATCACCTCCGTAGGACTAGGGCAAGGGTTTTGCTCAACAGGTGGGGAGCGGGGATTAAAAAGTTAAGTAATCTCAACTTCTGGGCAATGACACCCCGGAGCTAGGGGATAATTAAACCATCGTCATTTAGGCTGCGTTTATCCGTGAAAATTATCGTTATCGGCAGTGGTGGTCGAGAACACGCCTTGGCTTGGAAACTGCTGCAATCACCCGAAGTTGAACAACTGTTCTGTATTCCGGGTAATGGGGGAACGGCAATTTTACCTCAATGTGAAAATATCCCCCTAGCAATGGAGGATTTTGCCGAAATTAGCCGCTTTGCCCGAGAAAATTGCGTCGATCTGGTGGTTGTCGGGCCAGAATATCCCCTCTCCCTCGGTATTACCGATCATCTTCTGTCCCAAGAAATTGCCGTTTTTGGTCCCACACAAACCGGGGCCTTAATTGAATCGAGCAAATCCTGGGCCAAAGAATTAATGAGCGAAGCCGGAGTGATCACCGCCGCCTCGGAAACCTTTACCGATGCAGAATTAGCAAAAACTTATATCCGAGAGCAAGGAGCGCCCATCGTGGTGAAAGCGGACGGATTAGCCGCAGGAAAAGGGGTAATTGTCGCCGAAACCGTAGATACAGCCCTAGAAGCGATCGATGATCTGTTTACCAGTGGCTTTACTAAAGTCGTGGTGGAAGAATTCCTAGAAGGGGAAGAAGTGTCTATCCTCACCCTCACCGATGGGATCAGTTTTCGTTCCCTGCTACCCGCCCAAGATCACAAGCGCATCGGTGAAGGTGATACCGGCAAAAATACCGGCGGTATGGGAGTTTATGCCCCCGCACCCATAGCCACCGCCGCCATTATCGAAGCGGTGGACCGAGACATCCTCGCCCCCATTGTCGCCACCCTACAAAAACGCGGCATTGACTATCGGGGAGTCCTCTACGCCGGTTTAATGATTTCCCCCGCCGGAGAGCCAAAAGTTCTCGAATTTAACTGTCGTTTTGGCGATCCCGAAACCCAAGCGGTTTTACCCCTACTGGAAACTCCCCTGGCACCGCTGCTGCTGGCTTGCGCTCAACAAAAATTAACTGATTTTCCCTCTTTACAATGGCGCTCCGGTAGTGCCGTTTGTGTAGTGGCTGCGTCTGCCGGTTATCCCGACCACTACGAAAAGGGCCAGTTAATCACTGGAATTAAGGCCGCTGAAACCGCAGGAGCGATCGTTTTCCACGCCGGCACGGTTTTAAAACACGGCGATATCTTCACCGATGGCGGCCGGGTTTTGGGTGTCACGGCGATGGGAGCCAATTTTAATCAGGCGATCGAACTTGCCTATCAATCGGTGAAAAGGATACACTTTGAGGGTATCTATTATCGTCGTGATATCGGCCACCGGGTACGCGAAAAATAAGGGTCAGTATTTAGGCCGGAGTAAAGGGTAATAGTTATGGGTTTTGAGGATTAATTTATTAGCCAATTTCCCTTTTTTTCCGCATCTCTCACCGCTAATCCTCACCTCTTTCTAGGGTAATCCCTGACAAAAGCGCATCCGATTTGTCAAAAAACCAGTAACTATTGATAAAATCATGAAACTGAATCGCCCAACCAAATTGCCCTCCCTATGCGAATTTTGCTCTATTCTTATAACTATTATCCCGAACCGATCGGCATCGCTCCCCTAATGACAGAATTAGCGGAAGGATTGGTTAAAAGAGGTCATCAAGTCAGGGTTTTGACGGCTTTTCCTTGGTATCCTAATAGTGAAATCGATCCCGAATACCGAGGAAAAATCTATCTGGAAGAAGAACGAAATGGTGTTAAAATTCAACGTTCCTACGTTTGGGCGCGCCCCCAAAGAAGTTTAAAAAATCGAATTTTCTTTGAATTGAGCTTTGTTTTTTTGAGTTTCTTTCAGGCTCTCAAAGGTGAAAAACCCGATCTAATTTTCTTAACTGTCCCCGGATTACCCGTTTGCGTTCCCGCCGCTTTATTGAGTAAATTATATGGGGTGCCGATTATTCTAAACTTACAGGATATTCTGCCCGATGCGGCAGTTCATGTGGGATTATTAACTAATCAGAAAATGATTAAGGTTTTTAGTAGTCTAGAAAAATTTGCCTACAAAACTGCCAGCAAAATCTCAGTTATTGCCGATGGTTTTACCAAAAATCTCCTCACTAAAAATGTGCCGAGTGAGAAAATTATTGAAATTCCTAATTGGGTAGATGTAAGCTTTATTAAACCTCTGCCGAAAAACCATAATTATTTCCACCAAGAAAATCATCTTGAGGGCAAGTTTGTTGTTTTATATTCTGGCAATATTGCCCTAACCCAACCCTTAGAAACCCTGATTGATGCTGCAGTTCACTTAGTTAGTATCCCTGAGATTCAAGTGGTAATTGTTGGTAAAAAAGAGGCCCTTGAGCGCCTAGAAAAGTATCGCCAACAACAGGGGGCCAGTAATGTGCTTTTATTACCCTTTCAACCCCGGGAAAAATTACCAGAAATGTTGGCAGCCGCCGATGTGGGTATGGTGATGCAAAAACATAACGTTATTTCCTTTAATATGCCGTCCAAAATTCAGCTATTATTAGCTAGTGGTCGTGCTATTATTGCTTCTGTTCCCGCCGATGGAACTGCTGCTAGGGCGATCGAGCGCAGTGGTGGTGGTTTGCTGGTTACTCCTGAAGATCCAGAGGCATTAGCTACGGCTATTTTAAAGCTATATAAAAACCCAGATTTAGCAACTATACTAGGAGAAAAGGGACGACAATACGCGGAGGAAAATTATGCCTTTGAAAAGACTTTGGATCAATACGAAAATCTTTTTTCTCAAGTAGTTAGTTAATAATTAGGGTAAGTAGTTATAATTAAATTGAAGATAGATCCCCCCTTAATCCCCCCTTGATAAGGGGGGTATCTGACAATTTTTAATACCTACCTATAGGGAATAGGGGAATTTCAACTAAAACCCTAACACCCTAAAACCCCAACACCTAACCCCTAACTCCCACTTAACTATTTTCATGTTCGATAATTTCTCAAAAAAACTCCCCTGGCAAAGTCTCAAACAAGCGATCGCTTTTTTCTTAACAATTATTGCCTTAACTCCAGTAGTTACAGCTTTAATTTCTAGTGTTAATCAGCCCCAAATCCAATCGAATATTCAACTATATCAAACCAATCTCAATCTACAAGCCACGACTCTAAGCAGCGATGCTGATCCTAATAGCGAAGAATTTGCTAATCTTAAATTAATTCAAACTTCCCTGATTGGTGAAGATCCCTACAGCACCGCCGAGGAACAGTATTTATCAGCCCAGAAAAGTGCCAAAAAAACAATCACCGAACTAGAAAAATCAGCAGTTAATCCCGAACAAAAAAAATCCCTTGAGCGCGACATCAACTCCTTAAAAGATTTAGAATTGAAATTAAGTCTCATTCAAGCTAGTCAAGGTGACTTGGATTCGGCACGGAAAATCTGGCAAGACATCAAGGAAAAATCAGAATTTGAGAACTATAAACCTGCTATTTTACAAAATGCGCTGCTGTTAGAGGGATTGTACAGTGAACCCCCCGAAATTGCTGCCGATGCTGAAGCGAGAATCGAGCGCAATTTTCAAGGATGGTTTCGTTATACCATTCTGGAAAAATTATATAGTCTCGAAAATCGTCAAGAGGATTTACTCGCTTTAGAGGAAGAACAGAGTGAAGTGGCGGCTAATGCCTTAATTAAACTAATTTTATTGGCTTTTTTGCCTCTTATCGGCGGTTTAATCGGTGTTGTGCTGTTGGTCTTTTTATTAGTGCAGTGGCTGCTCCGCCAACAGCGAGCGCTGCTCTTTCTAGATGATAGTCTCGCTTGGCAAACTAAGTGGGGAGGAGAAACCCTCTGGTGGGGAATAATTATCGGTTTCTTTTTCGTCGGACAAATTGTTTTACCGGTAATTTTCGGGATTTTATCGAGTTTCTTGAGTCTCAATCCCGAAAAATTTAACCTAGAAGCTAAAGCAATATACGTTGTAGTTAGTTATTTAGCCTTAACAGTGAGCAGTTTATCGGTTTTATACCTAGCAATCAAGCCTTTTCGCCCTTTACCTCCCGATTGGTTTCGTTTTAACCTCTTTAGTCCTTGGCTTCTCTGGGGATTAGCCGGCTATTTCGTCGCTTTACCCCTGGTTATTATCGTTTCTTTGCTCAATCAACTAATTTGGCAAGGACAAGGAGGCAGTAACCCGCTGCTGACTTTAGCCCTAGAATCCCAGAATACCTTCGCTTTAATCTGTTTTGGCTTTACTGCTTCCCTTGCCGCTCCTTTTTTCGAGGAAATTGTCTTTCGCGGCTTTTTACTAGCTTCTTTGACTCGTTATCTGCCTGTCTGGGGTGCTATTGCTCTTAGTAGTTTGATTTTCGCCCTTGCTCACCAAAATTTGTCAGAAGTGCTGCCTTTAACCGTCCTAGGTTGTGTTCTTGGCTTTGTTTACACCCGCTCGAAAAATTTATTATCCTCGATGTTGGTTCATAGTCTCTGGAATGGTGGCACCCTGTTAAGTTTATTTTTATTGGGCAGCGGTGCGGGTTAGGTGAGGTCTCTGGTTTTCGGGGTAGCCTAGAGATGATGACAAATACCGTCTAATTAATTATCAACCTATCTCTGTTGGACAAACCATGACTATCGCTGAAAGCTTACCCCTAGTGGAGTCTCATGTCAACCCTGAGATAATCTTCCCAGAAGGCCAATTTTGGAGTGATGAACCACCCTTGGAAAGTAACCTACATCTACAACAAATTATTTTATTAATTCAGTGTTTAGAATGGTGGTGGCGCGAGCGAGAAGATTATTTTGCCGCCGGCAATTTAACCATTTATTACAGTCCCAACCAGAAAAAGTCAGAATTCTTCCGTGGTACTGATTTTTTCGTCGTTTTGAGGACAAATCCCAATCCTAACCGCAGAAGTTGGGTAGTTTGGCGAGAAGAGGGTAAATATCCCAATTTAATTGTGGAAATTCTCTCCGATAGTACCGCCCAAGTTGACCGAGAGGAGAAAAAACAAATTTATCAAGATATATTTCGCACTCCCGATTATTTTTGGTTTGACCCAGAAAGCCTAGAATTTGAAGGATTTACTCTAATTAGCGGTCAATATCAACCGATTACCCCCAATTCTCAGGGATGGCTCTGGAGTCAACAATTAGGCTTATATTTGGGTTTATCTGCCAATAAATTGCGCTATTTTACCCCCGAAGGTGAATTAGTACCCACTCCCGCAGAAGCGGCACAACAGGCAGAAAATCGGGCTGTAGAGGCAGAAAATCGGGCTGTAGAGGCAGAAACCCAAGTTGAACAGGAAAGGCAGAAATCCGCAAAATTAGCGGCTAAACTGCGGGAATTGGGCATAAATCCCGATGAAAATCTCTAATCTCCCCCTTTCAACCCTTGCACTTAATTAGATAACCACATCGTTGCTCACCTTGATTGATCCAGTGAGTCCGTTCGATCGTACAATCGGGAAGCAGCATGGCAAACATTTCTAATTCATGGCCACAGATACTGGGATAGGAACCGGCGACCTCAGCAATAGCGCAATGATGCTCGGCCAGGATATAACTATTTTCTGCTTCCAGTGCCACTAATTCTGCCATATAACCCTCCTCTTGGCGAATTTCTAGCAATTTTCTCATTCTTTCCCCTAAAGACCCCTTGCCGAGGCGTAATTGATATTCTGCCGCTTTGCGTTGCCACTGTTTTTTGAGAATTTCCCCCACCTGTTGCTCTCCCACCGTCTCCACGAGAGTATTGAGGAAAGAAACGGCGAAATTATCGTAATTATGGGGAAAACGGCCACGACCTTGACGACTGAGACGATAAATGTGCTGGGGCCGTCCTATCTTATTTTGTACGGCAAAATATTCTATCAGTCCTTCCTCCTCCAAATCCTTAAGATGGCGGCGCGTCGCTTGCGGACTAATACTTAACTCCTCAGCCAAGTCTTGGGCAGTAGATTGACCGTTTTTGAGCAAATATTGCAGAATATCGTCTTTCGTCGAGGCGGGTTGAGTCGTGGTCATGATACCAAAAACAGAGGCTTTAGCGTACAATTGCTGAGGGTCAAGGAGCGGCCAACTACCCTTCCAGAGTAACCTGAATAACAGAGGTTTACCAGCATCCTCTCAAATTTTCCGTGACTTTGACAACAGCTTTGTTGTTAATCTATTATATAATCAATTTAAACAACAATAAAGTTGTTTAACTGCCTCCCCTGCCTACCGCGTAGAGAGAACACTAACCCCCATGAGTGCAACCACCGTTAAAAACCTCGTTAACCAACCCTACAAGTACGGTTTCATCACCGATATCGAATCGGAAACCATCCCTCGCGGTTTGAATGAGGAGATTATTCGCTTAATTTCGGCGAAAAAGAAGGAACCGGAATTCATGCTCGATTTTCGTCTCCGGGCCTACCATCAATGGCAAAAGATGACCGAACCCAGTTGGCCGCACGTTTCCTATCCTGCCATTGATTATCAAAATATTATCTACTACTCTGCACCCAAACAGAAAAAAGAAAAACTCAACAGTCTTGAAGAAGTTGACCCCACTTTAATCGAAACCTTTGAAAAATTAGGCATTCCCCTTTCGGAACAAAAACGCCTTTCTAACGTGGCCGTCGATGCTATCTTTGACAGCGTTTCTATCGCCACAACTTTTAAAGAAAAACTAGCAGAACAGGGGGTTATTTTCTGTTCTATTTCAGAAGCTTTACAGGAACATCCCGACTTGGTGCAGAAATATCTCGGTACTGTGGTTCCCGTGGGTGATAATTATTTTGCCGCTCTTAATTCTGCTGTTTTTAGCGATGGTTCCTTTGTTTTTATCCCCAAAGGTGTTGCCTGTCCGATGGAATTGTCCACCTATTTTCGGATTAATAACGGTGAGACAGGACAATTTGAAAGAACTTTAATTGTCGCTGAAGAAGGGGCGTCGGTAAGTTATTTAGAAGGTTGCACCGCTCCGATGTACGATAGTAATCAACTTCATGCCGCCGTCGTGGAATTAGTCGCCCTCGATAATGCGGATATTAAATATTCGACGGTGCAAAATTGGTACGCTGGCGATGCCAATGGGAAGGGAGGTATTTACAATTTCGTCACTAAACGGGGTCTGTGTAAAGGAGTTAATTCTAAAATTTCTTGGACGCAGGTGGAAACTGGTTCGGCAATTACTTGGAAGTATCCCAGTTGTGTCTTAGTCGGCGATAATTCCGTCGGGGAATTCTACTCAATTGCCCTAACTAATAACAAACAACAGGCCGATACAGGTACGAAAATGATTCACATTGGCCGCAACACCAAGAGTACGATTATTTCTAAGGGAATTTCGGCGGGTAATTCCCAAAATAGTTATCGCGGTTTAGTGAAAATGGGACCGAAAGCCAAGGGAGCAAGAAATTACTCTCAGTGTGATTCTATGCTGATTGGAGATAATGCCGAAGCTAACACTTTTCCCTATATTCAGGTGGATAACAACAGTGCTAAAGTAGAACACGAAGCTTCTACCTCTAAAATCGGTGAAGACCAATTATTCTACTTCGCACAACGGGGCATTTCCGAAGAAGATGCTGTCTCTATGTTAGTCAGTGGTTTCTGTAAGGATGTCCTCAGTAAATTACCGATGGAATTCGCCGCCGAAGCTGATAAACTCCTCAGTCTCAAGCTAGAAGGAACCGTCGGATAACAGTTATCAGTTATCAGTTATCAGTTATCAGTTATCAGTGTTCGCTGAAATATAATTAGTCTCTAGAAATATTTGCACCTGCCAACAAAAAAAACATGAGTGAAGTAATTTTATCGGTAAAAAATCTGACCGCTAGTATTGATGGAAACCAGATTCTCAAAGGAGTTAACCTCGAAATTAAAGCGGGTGAAACCCACGCAATTATGGGACGCAATGGCTCAGGAAAAAGCACCTTTTCCAAAGTAATCGCTGGACATCCCGATTATGAAGTAACTGGGGGAGAAATAATTTATAAAGGTGAAAACCTTTTAGACAAAGAACCCGATGAACGAGCGCTTATGGGTATCTTTCTCGCTTTCCAATATCCCTTAGAAATCCCCGGCGTTAGTAACCTCGATTTTCTTCGCGTTGCCTATAATGCCAGACAAAAATATTTAGGCTCGGAAGAATTAGATAGTTTTGACTTTGAGGAATTAGTCGAGAAAAAACTAGAAGTTGTCCAGATGAATCCTAGCTTTCTTGGCAGAAGTTTAAACGAAGGTTTCTCCGGTGGTGAGAAAAAACGTAATGAAATCCTACAAATGGCTTTATTAGAACCCACTTTAGGAATTCTCGATGAAATTGACTCCGGTTTAGACATCGATGCTTTGCGAATTGTTGCTCAGGGAGTCAATCACTTAGCTACTCCCGATAACGCTTTTTTACTTATCACTCACTATCAGCGTCTGCTCAACTACATTGAACCCGATGTTATTCATGTTATGTACGATGGGCGCATTGTCACCAGTGGCGGTAAAGAATTAGCTCTTGAATTAGAAAGAACTGGCTACGATTTCCTCGACGAACAATTATTAGCCGTTAAATAATCTAGCTATCAGTTATCAGTAGTCAGGAGATTATTTTTACTTATTCTCCCCCTCTCCTCTCTACCCTCTCCCCAATTCATAATTCATAATTCATAATTCATAATTCCCACACCCCAACCCTCCAACCCCCTCTTACCAATGACAGCCATAATCACGAAACCTGAACAATCAGGAGAATTATTGTTAAAATTGTCGCGAGAAACGGTTCCCACTATCGATAACGGTAAAATTCTCGAATTAAGAGAATCGGGAGCCAGTAAAGCTCAAGAATTAGCCATCCCAGGCAGAAAAGACGAAGAATGGCAATTCACCGATTTAAGTCAACTCTGGGCGATCGATTTTCGCGCCCCCCAACCCGTTACAATCGATAAAAATGCTCTGGCTGTTTTTTTACTGCCCGAAGCCAAAAACAGCCGTATAGTCTTCGTTAACGGCATTTATCAGCCTGAATTGTCCGATATCTCCGCTTTACCCCCCGGTGTCAGCGTCAGCAATCTCGCCAATGCACAAAAAGATGTTCTTGTCAACTATCTAGGGAAAGAAAAAACCCCCGAATTTTTTACCGCACTCAACCAAGCTGGACTAAGCGATGGGGCAGTAATTCACGTCACCGCTAACACCGTTGTCACAACCCCGATACATCTCCTATTTATCACCGTTGTGGAGGAAATTCCCCGCTTTTATCAGCCCCATAGCCTCATCGTGGCGGAAACGGGAGCCAGTGTCAATATTATCGAGAATTACGGAGCTTTAGCCGAACATTGCTCCGATTTACCTGTAAATTACTCTTATTTTACCAACGCTGTCACGGAAATTTACCTCGAAGCCAACGCCGAGGTCATCCATACCAGAGTACAACGGGAATCGGGAGATGGTTTTCACATCGGACGCACGATAATTGAACAAGGGCGCGATAGCCGTTACACTCTCAACGAGATAAATCTAGGAGCTAAACTCTGCCGTCATAACCTCGATATCCTGCAAAAAGGAGAACAAACCGAGACAAATCTGCACGGATTAGCCATGATTACCGGACAACAAACCGCCGATACCCACAGCGCCATCTATCTCAACCATCCCCACGGCATCGCCAACCAACTGCATAAATGTATCGTTGATGGTAGCGCTCACGCCATCTTTAATGGTAAAGTGTTTGTTCCCAAACCCGCCCAATTAACCAACGCCTCCCAGTTAAATCGGAATTTGTTAATTTCTAACAAGGCACGAGTCAACACCAAACCCGAATTACAAATTACCGCCGATAACGTCAAATGTTCCCACGGGGCAACCGTTAGCCAACTGGAAGCCGATGATTTATTCTATCTGCAAAGCCGGGGCTTAAGTGCCGACACCGCCCGCAGTTTGTTAATTGATGCTTTCTCGGCCGAGATTTTAGCTAAAATTCCTCTAGAATCCCTCCGCCAAAGATTGGGGCAATGTGTCGCCTGTCGCAGTGTGGAATAACTCTACCGGGGTGGGTGCCAACCTGCCCAAAGTACCCCTCTGACTCCTGACTAAAATGACAATTATCCAAGAAAAAACCCTCGCCCAAAAAGTCCGCGCCGATTTCCCTATCCTCCATCAAACCGTACACGATAAACCCCTTATCTATCTCGATAGTGCCGCCACTTCCCAAAAACCCATTCAAGTATTAGAAACCCTGCGAAACTATTACGAAAAAGATAACGCCAATGTGCATCGGGGGGCGCATACTTTAAGTGTCCGGGCAACGGAAGCCTACGAAGGGGCCAGAGATAAGGTGGCTAGGTTTATTAACGCCGCTTCTCGTCAGGAAATTGTCTATACTCGCAACGCCACGGAAGCGATTAATTTAGTCGCCTACAGTTGGGCATTAAATACCCTGAAAGCAGGGGATGAAATTATTCTCTCGGTCATGGAACACCACAGTAATTTAATCCCCTGGCAAATTGTCTGCCAAAAGACGGGAGCAGTGATTAAATATGTGCAATTAACTGGCGGAGAAAGCTTTGATTTAGAACAATATAAATCCTTGTTATCTGACAAAACTAAATTAGTTGCTGTCCTCCATGTTTCTAATACATTAGGCTGTATTAATCCCGTTGCCGAAATAGTCAGCCTTGCCCATCAAGTCGGGGCGAAAGTATTAATTGATGCCTGTCAAAGTGTCCCCCATTTAGCCATTGATGTGCAGTCCATAGATTGTGATTGGTTGGTGGCTAGTGGTCATAAAATGTGCGCCCCCACCGGTATTGGATTTTTGTATGGCAAAGAGGCGATTTTAGAGGCAATGCCGCCCTTTTTTGGTGGTGGCGAAATGATTGCAGAAGTCTATTTAGACCATTTTACCTGTGCGGAACTGCCCCACAAATTTGAAGCGGGAACCCCCGCTATTGGCGAAGCGATTGCCCTCGGTGCTGCGGTAGAATATTTAATGGGTTTAGGGATGGATAATATTCATGCCTACGAAGAAGAGTTAACCGCCTATTTGTTCAAAAAATTAGGAGAAATTGAGGGTTTAAGAATTTACGGACCATCACCTAGTTTAACGGGCCAAGGTCGGGCTAGTTTAGCCGCCTTTAATGTGGAAGGGATTCATGCTAGTGATTTAGCCACTTTATTAGACCACGAAGGAATTGCTATTCGTTCCGGTCATCACTGTACCCAACCTCTACACCGCCTTTTTGATGCTTCCGGCAGCGCGCGGGCAAGTCTATATTTTTATAATACCCGCGAAGAAATTGATAGCTTTATTGTCGCTTTACAGGAAACTATCGATTTCTTTGCCAATTGTTTTTCTTAGGGGTATCTCTGGCCCCTTTTCCTGTTCTTAAAGAGTGAAAGAAGTTACCTATTATTATCAAGGAATTTGTCCCGAAACGGGCGAGTTATTGCGCTTGCCCCGCACTCTTTTGGCTGAAAAAATTGCCCAAGATTTGATGACAACTATCACCAATCCTCAAGGTAAAATGTATGGCATTTTGTTAGGAGAAAATGCTGCTGGCGAAATAGAAATTTTAAAAGCTTTTTCTGGACAGGGAGAAGCTGCTGGCTGGGTTCCGTCTCTATTGGGGAGAGAAAAAATTATGCTGGAAGAAAAGCGAGTTTTGCAACTTTTGCAGACAATTAAACAGGAAATTATCACTTTAAAATCAATTCCCGAACATAATTTATATCGACTCAATCAAGCAAATTTTGAGCGCAAAATACAAGCTTTACAGCAACAACATCAAAACCATAAACAGGAACGAGATAGACTAAGAAACTTAGGAAATTTAAACTCAGAAGAATTAGAAAATTTAAATAATCTCAGTCGTCAGGAAAAAAGAGCAAGAAAGCAATTAAAACAGGAACAAAAACAAGTTTTAGAACCACTAATTGAGAAAATAAACTTAGCCAATCAGAGAATTATTGAACTTAAGCAACAGCGTAGGAACCTCTCCAAACAGTTACAGGAATTGCTGTATCAATCCTACTGTTTAAACAACTTTTCTGGACAATCTCTCTCCTTAGCTAAATTGATGGGCAGTAATTTGTTACCGACGGGAACAGGGGAATGTTGCGCCCCGAAATTATTAAATTATGCCGCCATGAAAGGATTAAAACCTGTCGCCATGGCCGAATTTTGGTGGGGAGAATCGAATCGAGATAGAAAACAGGGAGAATTTTATGGCGCTTGTCAAGAAAGATGTCAACCTCTCATGGGTTTTTTACTTTCTGGTTTACGTCCATCCCTAGAAATTATCTATGAAGACGAGGGAATAATTGCTATTAATAAACCCGCGGGATTATTATCGGTAGCAGGACGTTATCAAGATAGTCAAGATGCTGTGGTCAATCGTTTTCGTCGTCAGGGAAAAAATGTCATTCCAGTTCATCGTTTAGACCGAGAAACTTCTGGTATATTATTACTAGCTAAAAGTTTAGATATTTATCGTTGTTTATCCCAACAATTTCAACGGCGAGAAGTGGAGAAAATCTACGAAGCTATATTATCAGAAATTATTGAGCGAGAATCAGGTATAATTGACCTACCTCTCTGGGGAAATCCGCAAAATCGACCCTATCAAACTGTGGATTGGCAAAGGGGAAAAGCTAGTCAAACCTATTTTAAAGTTGTCGGTAAAGAAGGCAATTATTCTCGGCTAGAATTTATTCCCTACACGGGAAGAACCCATCAAATTCGCGTTCATAGTCAAGCGGGATTAGGGATAGGAATTTTAGGTGATCGCTTGTACAATGGTAAGCAGTCCGACCGTTTACACCTACACGCTAAACAATTATCTTTTCGTCATCCTCAGACCAAAACTAAACTTGATCTAATCATTCCCACCCCCTTTTGAGAGCTATAATTGCTAACAGCAACAAATTAGCTATCTAAATGGAGCAAGAGGACTCCCGTTAAATTTCTCCTTAATTAAAGGCCGCCTTGATCGATTTTTACCCTAGATTGTGCTATAGTTAGGAGTTGGCATTTTTTAGGCAGAGAGCAATTACAGGAGGTGAATTAGGTTAATGACCCAAGTGGTAGTTGGTCAGAACGAGGCGATCGAATCAGCCCTACGTCGTTTTAAGCGACAGGTAGCGAAAGCGGGAATTTATGCGGATATCAAAAAGCATCAATTTTTTGAAACCCCTCAAGAAAAGAGAAAGCGTAAAGCAGTAGCCCGAAGACGACAAAGAACCCGTCGTCGTTAAATTCCACCAGTCAGAAGCTGAATAAAGGCTTCTGGCTGTCTTTTATTTTGATCGGGTTTTGGGGGCTGGGAAACAGATTAGGGAGCAGGGGAGTAGGGATAAAACAGCTGATGGCTGTCTCTTGCCAGAGTGCCTATCTCTACTGGGAAATTAATTCTGCACGACTACTTAGGGTTTGCGGCAAAAAGTTTGTTGGTGGGGGCAGGGTGTGGGGTGTAGGGTTTTACCCATTTTCAGGCGGTCAATTACCTAATTTTCAGGGAAAAAGTGCCTAAATTTCCCCCCGATCACTCCCATATCCGGTACTTTTTGATTGACAAAAGGTCTAAAAGTCTTATCCAACAAGGTTTTTAGATTTA
>NZ_JADBTX010000027.1:0-51955 GCF_020245945.1 Microcystis sp. M015S2 | reverse complement strand
GAGAGGTTATTCTCCTCGTAGGTCTCGATGATCTTTTGTCGCAAGTCTAAAGAATAGGGCTTCATCGGGTCGTGGCTCCTGCCTAGGTCTATAATTTATTGTCCTCTTCTATTGTACCTCATGCAAGTGCATACCGCTATAAAGTCCCAAAACCATTTTTTAGCAAAGCTGCTACCGATATTCAGCCAGCCCTAATTAGTTAGAGCAAGCCTCAAGAATTCCTAGCAAATTAACTAAGGGGTTATCTTGATGCTTGCTGCTATCAGCTTAATTTTCTTCGTCCGCTTCTGGGGTTGGTTGTGGTAAACGAGCGATAAAATCTTTCATTTTAGGATGATTAAACATTTTCTCCGTGTCTTGCAGAAGACGTTGACCCCAGAGATTTTCCTCTAAAAATTCCAGACTGACATAACGACTATCGCTAGTGAGAGCGGCCTGAGCTAATTTGATGCCCTCCTCGGTTTTACCTTGACTATAAACAGCCACTGCAATAGCTAACTGAGGTTCCAGCTGTTTAGGATCGATTTTCAAAGCGGCCCGCCAATCTTTAAGGGCCGCTTCCTTGTCACCCTGTTCGTATTTAACTAAACCAATATTATTAATAGCGGGCCAAAAATTTTTATCTTGACTAACAGCTTTTTCGTAAGCTGCAATCGCCGCAGGATATTGTGCTAACTTGAGATAGGAATTACCGAGATCAAAAAGAGCGGGGGAGATATCGGGTTTAATTTGCAAACCCGCTTCAATCTGGGCAATAGCAGACTGGTAATCCTGATTCTGAAAATAGGCACTACCGAGGGAAAATTTAATATTAGCTTGGGCCTCGGCGGGAGCAAGGGACAAAGATTGATTTAATGCCTCAATGCCGGGTTGCACCTGATCGTCTTGCAGATATAAACTACCGAGAATAAACCAAGTTTGATAGAGATGGGGGGCTAACTGCACCGCTAACTTAGCCCGTCCGAGGGCCGCATCGGTACGACGAAAACGAGCTAATTGGATGGCATCTTCGGCCATTTCAATTCCCGCTTGTTCCATCTGTTCTAACTCCGGTTCGATGGCGTAGGGGAGTAGCGCTTGGGAAAAAGCCGGCGGGCTGCCAGCGACGAAAAAAATGAGCAAAGAAATGATTAATTGAAGTTTTGGCACAGTTTACCCCCGCGATAGGCCTTTTTTAATCAGTCTATCTCGCTTGGGAGTTGTTGGCTAAAGAAACAACAAAGGCAACTCTAGAGACGTTAGTATATAACCAATTACTTTTGGCTGATCGATGGCAATAACCGTGTTGGGAAAATCAAATCGCCCCCTATTTTGGATATTCGGACTCATGGCTAGTGGTTTTCTGGCGGTGGGAGTGGTTTCTTATCGCTTGCTGCAAACCCCTCCTCCTGCCCTAGAATTGGCGAAAATGACCGTTCCTGCTCAACGGGAAACCCTCGCTGTGGAAATTAAAGCTAGTGGTAGGGTGGAACCGATCCAAAGTGTTAACATTAGCCCAAAAAACCCCGGCCGATTAGTGCGATTATTGGTAGATCAGGGCATGATTGTTAAAAAGGGACAAACCCTCGCCGTCATGGATAATTTAGAGGTGTATGCCCAGGGGATGCAGTCAGAAGCGCATCTGCGGGAAGCTCTAGCCAGTCTGGAACAGGCTAAACGCAGTATTCCCGAAGATATCCGGCAATTACAGGCCCGATTTTATCAGGCCCAGGCCAGTTATAAGCAATTAGAAGCCCGTTTAGCTCAGGCCAAAGAAAGAATTCCCAAAGATTTAGACCAACTGCAAGCTCAGGTACAAGCAGCCCAATCCCGTTTTCGACTAGCAGAAAATCGGGTTAAACGCAATGAAAATTTAGTCCTGGAAGGGGCGATCGCTCAAGACCAATTTGATGCCGTCCTCAATGAATATCTCAACGCTAAAGCCAATTTAGACGAATCGATCCGCCGTTTGGAACAAGCGGATAAAACCGCTTCCCCAGAAGTGGCCGGAATTGAGCAGGAAATGATAGGAGCGGCAGCATCGATCGCAGAAGCGAAATTTGCCCTCGAACAACGCCAAAAAACCCAAGAAACCGAGCTGGCTCGACTAGAATCATCTGTAGCGGCCGCCAGGGCCGATTTAGAGCAAATCAAGATTCAATACCGCGATACGGTCATTACTGCTCCCTTTGATGGCATCGTCACCCAAAAATACGCCACCGAGGGTTCTTTTGTCACTCCCACCACTTCGGCCTCTAGTACCGCTTCCGCCACTTCCACCTCGATTATCGCCCTAGCATCGGGATTGGAAGTAATTGCTAAAGTGCCGGAAGTAGATGTGGGTTTATTGCAGCGCGGCCAACCCGTGCGAATTGTCGCCGATGCTTTTCCTGAAGAAGTCTTTGAAGGTCGAGTTATTCTCGTGGCTCCCGAAGCAATTATCGAGAATAATGTTACTTCTTTTGAGGTCAGAATCGGTTTGGTGACGGGACGGGACAAACTCAAATCGAAAATGAATGTGGATGTAACTTTTGTCGGCCAGCAGTTAGATAATGCTCTGGTCGTGCCGACTGTCGCCATTGTCACCCGGGAAGGCAAGTCAGGGGTTTTAGTTCCCGATGCCGAAAATAAACCCAGTTTTAAACCCGTTTCGATCGGTTTGGTCCTAGACGATAAAACCCAAATTTTATCAGGTTTGGAAGCTGGAGAAAAGGTCTTTATCGATCTCCCCGAAGGGTCCGAAGATACCTCGAAAACTAATAAAAAATCTCAATAATTTCTCTTAACAAATATCTTCAAATTGTCTTTTTTATGATATGGCAGTTTCAGTAATCAGTAATCAGCTTCTGAAGGCAAGAGACAACAGGCAAGAGGCAAAAGACAGAATCGGGCAATTCTCCCAAAAGCTTTTAGCTTAACAAATTAGGTTTTAGATTCGGCCTTTGTTATCAGATGTGAGTTTTCAGTTCACTGATTACTGTTCACTGAAAATACGTCCCAATTCATAATTCATAATTCATAATTCATAATTCCCACTTCCCACTTGCTAATTCATAATTCATAATTTCCCTATATGTTTATCATCGAAAGTTTAAAAATGGCCGTCTCCACCCTAAAGGCCAATAAAGTGCGTAGCGGCCTGACCATGTTAGGAATTATCATCGGTAACGCTTCGGTGGTGGCCATGATCGGTATTGGCCAAGGGGCGCAAACCTTAGCCAATGACCAGTTTGCTAACTTGGGACCCAATACCATTTTTGTGGTGCCGGGGTCGCGACAAGCACGCAATACCACCGTTGATTTACCGAAAACCCTGGTTTTAGCCGATGCTCAGGCAATCGCCGAACAGGTTCCCACCGTCGCCGAAGTCGCTCCGGAAATAAACGCTCGTTTCCTGATTTCCTATCGTAATCGCAACATGACGGCTCTAGTGACGGGAAGCACCTCAGAATACGCTTCTGTCCGCAATTTTACCCTAGAAAAAGGTCGTTTTATCAATAATATCGATCTAGCACGCAACAAACGGGTAACGGTAATCGGCCGTGAAGTGGCAGCGCAACTTTTCCCCACCCAAAATCCCCTCGGTCAACAGCTGCGGATCAAAAATCTCAGTTTTGAGGTGATCGGGATTTTAGAGGCGAAAGGCTCCTTTTTTGGCAATAATCAGGATGAAATGCTGATTATTCCCCTTAGTACCATGAACTCGCAACTGGTGGGCAAAACCTCCCCCTACGGTGTCGAGTTGAGTTGGATTAGTCTCAACGCGCGATCGGGGGAGGAAATCCGCGCTGCTAAGTTCCAAATCCAGAATCTCCTGCGTTTACGCCATAAAATCGTCGCTGAGGATGATTTTCGCGTCGAAACTGCTAAACAGATGATCGAAATCTTCGGTACGATTACCAAGGGTCTAACCCTACTTTTGGCTCTAATCGCCGGTATTTCCCTAATTGTCGGGGGTATCGGGGTGATGAATATTATGCTGGTTTCGGTTTCGGAAAGAACTGGGGAAATCGGACTAAGAAAAGCGATCGGAGCCAGAGAACAGGATATTCTCTTACAATTTCTGATTGAATCAACTCTCGTTTCCATCGCCGGCGGTGCGTTTGGTATTCTCTTCGGTGCAGGAGCGATCGTTCTCGTCTCCAGTTTCTCTCCCCTGGCTGCCACTGTTTCCGCCAGCGCCGTCGCCCTGTCTTTGAGCGTTTCCACGGGTATTGGTCTCTTTTTCGGCGTTTTTCCCGCCTATCGTGCCTCTAAATTGGAACCGATTGTCGCCCTCAGAAGTGTATAATTTTTTAAGTTTTTTCGGGGACGTTTTTGGCAAGGATTGCTTTTATAGCTAAGTTGGGGTTTAATGTGTGGGACGGATTTTATAATCCCGATAACGACGATAATCATTGAGGATGCGATCGTGATCAAAGCATAAAGGTTGGGGGAATTCCCAGAGATGAAAAATCCCGACTTTTTTGGCATCATCGGCAGCGATCGGTTTTCCTTTTGCCGTGGCGATAAAAACGATACTAATGGTGTGTTGACGTGCATCGCGGCTAGGATCGGAATAGACGTGAAATTGCTCGATTAACTGCACCTGCAAGCTGATTTCCTCGTAAGCTTCCCGAATTGCCGCCGTTTCCACCGATTCGCCGTAGTCCACGAATCCCCCCGGAATTGCCCAACCAAAGGGCGGATTTTTTCTCTCAATTAGTACGATCGGACGGTGGGGCGAGTCGATCAGTTCGATGATAATATCAACAGTGGGGGCAGGATTGCGATAGTTTGTCATTTTTTTCAGTTATCAGTGAACAGTTAAGTAAGTAGTTATAATTAAATTGAAGATAGATTTTGCCTCTGATCCCCCCTGCCCCCCTTGATAAGGGGGGTGTCTGACAACTTTTAACACCTACCTACTTATCGGTAATCGGTGAATAATTTCATTTAACACTCATAACCTTAAAATCGAATGCTTTCTAACCAGTCACTGATCAGGGATCACTAATAAGGAGGGGAATAAAAGTTGTTAGAAAATGCCAAGAAAATTACGGTTATAGGTGGGGGAATTTGGGGGCAAACTCTGGCTAATTTGGCTAGACTTAATCACTTAGCTGTTAGGGTTTGGTCGCGTCATAGTGGGGAAGATTTAGGGGCTATTATAGCAGATACTGAGGTAATTATTTCAGCAGTTTCGATTAAAGGAGTTGTTCCCACGATCGAACAATTACAGCAATTACAATTAAATTCTCGCACAATTATCGTCACCGCTACTAAAGGATTAGAGCCAATCACCACTCGTACCCCTTTTCATCTGTGGAATCAAGCTTTTCCCGCTAATCCCCTTGTGGTTCTTTCCGGTCCCAATTTAGCTAAAGAAATTAATCAAGGTTTACCCGCTGCGACGGTGGTAGCAAGTTATCAGCAAAAAGCAGCAATATTGTTACAAAAATTATTATCTGGCGAATCTTTTCGGGTTTATCTGAATAGCGATCCCTTGGGAACAGAGTTAGGTGGCACTCTTAAAAATGTCATGGCGATCGCTTCTGGGGTTTGTGATGGTTTACAGTTAGGTACTAATGCCAAATCTGCCCTATTAACTCGCGCTTTACCGGAAATAATTCGGGTGGGAACTTGTCTAGGAGGTTGTCAAGAAACTTTCTTCGGTTTATCGGGTTTAGGGGATTTATTAGCTACCTGTAATAGTCCTTTATCTCGCAATTATCAAGTGGGTTATCAATTAGCTTTAGGTTTATCTTTGCCGGAAGTTTTGGCGAAATTAGAGGGAACTGCCGAGGGAATAAATACCACAGAAGTTTTGATGAGAATTGCCCAAGAAAAAAATTTATATGTACCGATTACCTGTCAAGTTGATCGTCTTTTGCGCGGGGAAATTTCTCCCCAAGTTGCCGTTTATGAATTAATGCGTCGCGATCTAAAAGCAGAATTTGATTAAGAGACAAGAGATTTTTTAGTAAACAGTAAAAAGTAATCCGTGAGGGTTTGGGAAGTGGGGATGAAGGCTTAACGATTTGCTTTGTTGGTCATCTTAGTAATCAATAAAGTATCAAATAGCCCCAACGGGATTCTCCATTTTTTTAGATAAAGATAGTGCGTTAAGCAAATTATTGTTATTAACAAATATTTTACACACTTCATACAAGATAAGCAGCATGGCTCACCACCACTACCCAATCATTACCTAGTTGCTTTTTTGCTTGATCGATTTTTATAACTCCCCTAATGGCTTCAATTATTATTTACTCAGACTGAGAATCGGGGAGTAACTTAGGTTGAAATAATTGGGAAGGAAGAAAACGAAAACCGCTTTGATCTTCTTGACGAATTAATAATCCTTGTTCTTCCATCGATTTAAGTTGGGGCAAGAGAGCAACAAAGGTTATAGCATCAAGTTTAGCCAAAGTTTGATCAGAAATATTCTCACTAATGCCACCGGCTTGATGAGCAACGTATAATAAATGACGAAACTCAGGACTTAAGCGATAAATAAATTTTTCTTGAAGGATTTGCCAAATTGAATAAAAAGCAGTTTCATCAATAGTTTCATATCCTGCTGAAGCAGCTTGCCTTAATACTTTTTCACAGATAGTATTCAGTTCTCGAGGAATTCCTTGAGCGTAACCCGTAATTAAATTGATGACTTCCTCTGTGAAAGGATAGGGATCATTTCGCTGTTCGTTTCTCGCACTATTAAGATAATTAATAGCAATGTGACGTAAATCATCTTGACTCATGGGTTCAAGGGGAATATCTTCAGAAAAGATACCAAGGGCTTTTAAGGTTGCTTCTTGAAACTCGGTAAAGCCTCTTCCTGTCATGATAAATCCCCGATGTTTTCCCATCCGAAATAAATCTAAACTACTTTCTAAAATTGTCTGGACAACAATGGGGTCTTTTTTGTCAAAATCATCAATAGCAATAACAATACGAGAATAAATTTCTTCGGCTTTATTTAATAAACGAATGAGTAAAGGATAGGGATCAGCATTGGCAGTGGGAGTCAGTTGATTAGCAGGGGATTCTTCCTTTTTGCCAAAGGATAAAAAGCCTAATTTAACTTGTCCTTCAGTAGTGGTTTTATTGCGTTGAATAGAATACCCTAAAAGCGTATTAGCAATGTCTCTTGATTCTTGATCACTATCCGCTAAACTATCGGCTACAGCTAATAATAAAGCACGATAAAATTCCGTGGAACTTTCCCCAGGAATACTGCTAATATAAAGCAATAACATTTTTTCATTTAATTGGTTAACTTCCTGTTGTAACTGGTTAATTAAATTAAAAATTAAGGCAGTTTTACCAATACCCCAAGCCCCCCTAACTAAGATATTACGTCCTTCATAGAGGGTCGGAATAACTATATCTAAAACTTGATCTCGTCCATAAAAAATCTTTGCTAATTTTTTGCGATCATCGGGGGGAGTTGGTCGAAAAGGATTTTCTATAAGTCCCCATTTTTTGAGAGTTGATTGATAACGGCTGAGTCTTGACATTTTTTACGCAGATTGTAGAATTTTTAGTAGATAATTAATTTCCTCTAGTCGTTCCTTATCATTGTTTTCTTGATAATATGTTTGTGCCTCTTTTAAATGACTACAAGCTTGGGAAATCTTACCAATTTGTATTTCTAGATTGCCCAGTGCAGTTGTCACAGAAGCCACATTATCTTGATCACCTAAACGACGGAATAGACGTAAAGAATCTTTAAAATAAAGTCTTGCCTGTTCGAGCCTACCAGTGCGATGATAGAGACGGGCAAGTTCCAATAAAATTGGAGCCAAACTACTAATATCCTTTTGTTTTTGATAAAGTTGCTGACAATTTTCTAAGTGTTCAATAGCTTCTGTATAATATCCGCCCTCAAATAAAGCTTTTCCTAATTGATAGGAATAGTTAAAATATAAGGTTTTGTCTTCGGTTTTTTCAATAATTTCTCCAGCTTGTTTATAAGAGTTAATTGCTTGTTGAATGTCTGTCACTTTACCAAGAAATTTAAATCGTTCTCTGAGAGTATTGGCTAAATTATATTGTGTCTCTGCCCAATCTCCTGGAAAGGCTTGACGGGTATAAATTTTTAAGGCTTCTTGATAACAGACAATTGCATTTTCGATATTCTCGGCTTTATTCCCTCTAATTCGTTCACTGTAAGCATTACCTAAATTATTTTGAGTAGTTGCCCAGTCAAGAGGAAAGGCATCAAAAGTACGAATTGTTAAGGCTTCTTGATAACAGAAAATTGCGGTTTCTATATTCTCTACTATGTCTCCTTTGATTCTGTTTATGTAAGCAGACCCCAGATTATTTTGTTCCCTTGCCCATTCATAAGGAAAAGCATCACGGGTATAGACTTCTAAAGACTGGTTATAAGCAACAATAGCTAACTCTAGATTATCTGCTCTTTCCCCTCTAATACGATCACTATAAGCATTCCCTAGATTATTTTGTATTACTGCCCAATCTTCAGGAAAAGCATCACGGGTATAGACTTCTAAAGACTGGTTATAAGCAACAATAGCTAACTCTAAATTTTCTGCCCTTTCCCCTCTGATACGCTTACGATAAGCATTCCCCAGATTATTTTGTATCCTTGCCCATTTTTCAGGAGAAGCTTGACGGGTATATACTTCTAAGAGGGTCTGATAGCCTGTAATAGCGATTTCTGGATTATTAGCCCAACTTCCCAAGGGAAAATTTTGAATATCAACACATAAATTCTGAATCACCCCGACAATAGCCGCCACTTCTTCTGGTTTCCTTTGAGAAAACACATTTCTAGCCAATTGTTGCAACAGTTGGGCAAAGGTATCATCTAACAGATGTTGACGGCGTTGTAGGATAGGATAAACCACCGTAGGATCGCTATTACTCTCCCATTCTGCTTGTAAGACTTCTGATAAAAACTTCTGATATTCCTCTATACTTCCCGCTTGAGGGTTGAGAAACTGCCCCAATTGTTGCACCATATCGCGTAACCAAGCAGCAGGGTGATTATTTCCCTGTTCTTCTAACCCCGTTGCATAGTTTTCCATCACCTGCAAAAATTGGGGGTCAATCAATTCCTGATTAGCTTGCAGAATATTATTGAGTTCCTCATCATCGGCACGAGCAAGCAACTGTTCAATTAAATTCACATAAGCTTGAGCGCGTTGTTCCTTCATTGCTTTGATTGTGATTGATGTGATGGACGATGATTTTTTCGACAGACCGACCCTATGAATATACTAATTAAAAAAAGGTGGGTTAAGTCCCACCTTGATGACTGATTAGGATTTTTGGCTGAAATAGGCCTCTAGCGCCTCATTGATGATTTGATTCATCGGCCGTTTTTCCGTTTCCGAAGCTTCCTTGAGACGGACAAACATATCATCGGGGACGCTGACACGGTTTTGATTTTTACGCACGCGTTTGGGTTTTGATTCAGTGGTAGTAGTTTCGGTCATTTTAGGTGTGTAGGTGGCTGAAAATGCTTGTAAAGCAGGGAAATTGACTCGATGACAGAATTCTCCGAAGGTTTCGTTATTTTGTTGATCCTGTTGGAAGTAAACGAAAATCGGTTCTAAGACCTTTTCTAGATCATCGATCGCCATTTTATCCAAATAGGGGCGCGCTAGTCGAGTTTGATCGGCTGTTCCCCCTAACCAGAGTTGGTAGGAATTGGGAGCGCTACCCACAAATCCTAATTCTGCCATATAGGGACGCGCGCAGCCATTGGGACATCCTGTCATGCGGATGACAAATTCCTCTTTGCTTAATCCTAAGCGATTAAGCAGGGTGCGAATGCGTTCAATCACGCTGGGTAAAATTCTTTCTGACTCGGTAATCGCTAATCCACAGGTGGGCCAAGCGGGACAGGCCATGGCATAACGAGTTAAAGGGTCAATTTCGGCGGGATTAGTGATAATTCCGTGTTCTTTCAGGATCGCCTCGATCGCTTGCTGATCCTTGGGTTCAATTTCGTAGAGAATGATATTATGGTTAGCCGTCAAGCGCATGGGTAACTGAAAACGCTCGATAATCACTTTTAAAGCGGTTTTTAGCTGAAAACTGCCTTCATTTTTAACCCGGCCATTCTCCACAGAAAGACCAAAAAATAATTTTCCGTCTCCCTGTTCATTCCATCCCAAAAAGTCTTGATATTCCCAATCGGGGAGGGGTTGGTAGGGGGCAATTTTTTGGCCGAAATAACCCTCAACAGTGCTGCGGAATTTTTCTACTCCCCATTCTTCGAGGATATATTTCATTCTCGCATGACGACGTTCGCCGCGATCACCGTAATCCCTTTGGGTTGCCACGATCGCTTTTACCAGATCGTACACCTCTTCTTTGTCCACATAACCGATCGGATCGGCCATTCTGGGGAAAGTTTCCTCCTTATTGTGGGTTCTTCCCAGTCCACCCCCCGCAAGGATGTTAAAACCCTGTAATTGACCGTTTGCGTCGGTAATCACCACTAAACCGATGTCATTGGTGTAGATATCGATGGAGTTGTCTCCCGGCACGGTGACACCCATCTTGAACTTACGGGGCATATAATGTTGACCGTAGATCGGTTCGATCGGATCGTTTTTGTTAATGCCATTTGTATCTTTTTGTCTCGATGCCTTGACTTCTGGCGCTTCTTCTGCACTGATCACTTTTTCGCCATCGAGCCAAATTTCGTAGTAAGCTCCAGTTTGGGGAGTGAGCAAATCGGCGATATTATTGGCATATTCCCAAGCATAGCCGTATTCAGGGCGATTTTTGTAGGGGGCTGGCGGTGCAGTGACATTGCGGTTAACATCACCACAGGCCGCTAAAGTGGATCCCATACTGCGGATAATTTCCCCGAGGGTAGCTTTGAGATTTTTCTTTAAAATGCCGTGTAATTGGAAGCCTTGGCGGGTTGTCACGCGTAAAGTGCCGTTACCGTAGCGATCGGACAAACTATCGAGGGTAAGATATAGTTGCGCGGGAATAAAACCCCCCGGACTGCGGGTACGCAACATCATTTGATAGTCTTTTTCTTGACCTTTGGCTCTATTGTCGCGATTATCCTGTTGATAGGAACCGTGAAATTTGAGGATCTGCACCGCCGCATCGGTAAAATGGGTTGTATCTTCGAGGAGTTCACTGGCCAAAGGTTCTCGTAGATAATTACTGCGTTCTTTGATACCTTCGACTTTAGAAACCTTGGCGGTAGGAGAAATAGGAGTTGTAACCATCGTCTAACAGCACGATAACCTGTGGATAGGTCTTAGGAATAGGAATTTAGACAAGCTCGATCGATCCTAAGAAGTTTTACTAAGATGATCTCTAGAGTTCGTTCCAGACTCTGAGGTTAACAGTAGCGATCGAGACCTTAATTCTATCTTAGCTTCTTACCGTCCCCCGCGAACGCCATCTACCGATCGAGTTTTTATGACCAATTCTCCTAACATTAAAACGGTTATTAGTCAAGAACCCTACATTATTCTTAACAATCAGGGAGAAATTCTCCCTTCTATTAATCTGAGTCGTCCTAATTATAAATTGGGTCGGGATGGTCAACAGGTGGATTTAGTTGTTCCCCAACACTGGACGGTGGTGAGTCGAGTACAAGCTTGTTTTCGTCGTCAGGGAGATGATTACTATATCTACGATGGAGACGGAACTAATCCTAGTTCCAATCAACTTTTTATCAACAATCGCGTCATTACTCCCAAAGAGGGCCATCTTTTACAAAATGGGGATGAGATTAATATCGGTCAAGATGTCAAAAATTCGGTCAAGATTACCTATTATCATCCTAATCAACAGGTAAAAAGCCCACCTTTAGCTTTTAAATCGGTTTCCCTAAGCAATCGCAGTGTAGTTTTAGGACGAGATAATGCTGCCACTGTGGTTTTAGACGCTCCGACAATTTCCCGACAACACGCGATTATCGACAGCGATAACCAAAATCGTTATATTCTCCACGACAAAAGCACCAATGGAGTCTTTATCGACGGACAAAAAGTATCGGGTAGTGCCATTTTAACCAACGGTTGTACAGTGAGAATCGGCCCCTATAGTTTTCGGTTGCAGGGAGACGAATTAGTTTTATTAGATACGGGGGATAATATCCGTCTAGATGCCGAAAATATCGTCAGGATGGTGCGGGATAAAAAGAAACAACCTTTGATAATTCTCAATCATATCTCCTTACCGATCGAACCGAGTCAATTAGTGGCGATTGTCGGGGGAAGCGGTGCGGGAAAATCGACTTTATTAAAGACTTTATTGGGAATTGAACCCACCACCTCGGGGACAGTTTATCTGAATGGGGAAGAGCTGCGCCAGAATTTTAATATCTATCGCACCCAAATCGGTTATGTTCCCCAATACGATATCGTCCACAGGGATTTAACCGTGGGAGAAGTGTTATATTACGCTTCTAAATTAAGGCTACCTCCCGATCTTAATTGCCAAGAAGTGATCGAGAAAACCCTGCAGCAGGTGGAATTGTTAGCAAGAAGAAATACTTTAGTCAGAGACTTAAGCGGTGGTCAGTTAAAAAGGGTGAGTATTGCGGTAGAATTATTAGCCAATCCCAAATTATTCTTTTTAGATGAACCCACCTCGGGATTAGACCCCGGTTTAGATAAAAAGATGATGGAATTGCTGGCAAAATTGGCCAAAGAAGGCAGAACAATTCTCCTAGTCACCCATGCTACTAATAATATCAATCTCTGCGATCGATTAGTTTTTCTCGGTCAAGGAGGCAATTTATGTTATTTTGGTTCTCCGGGGGAGGCCTTAAATTTTTTCTCTTTACCTCAGGGGGATTTTGCCGATATTTATATTCATCTGGAAACTAGGGAAAAAGTTGAGCAAGAATGCCAACGTTTCCAACAATCCGACTACTACAAAAATAATATTGAAGCAAGAATTGGTAAAATATTTCAGCAAAATAATAGTAAACCGCAACAGGTTCAACAATCTTTTTGGCCACAACTACAGGTCTTATGTCAACGCTATAGCCAATTAATTATCCGCGATCAGGTTAGTTTAATTTTATACCTATTAACCGCCCCGATCGGAATTTTATTAATGGCTATGGTTTTAGGTGGCAAAAATCCTTTATTTTTGGGAGATAATCCTAGTTTTGATGAGGCTATCCAATCCGCACCTTTAGCCTTAAAAACTCTCTTTGTTTTTACCTGCGCGGAATTATGGGTAGGTTTTGCCTGTTCCCTACAGGAAATTGTCAAAGAATCGCCAATTTATCGGCGAGAAAGATTAGTTAATCTGGGATTATTACCCTATTTATTCTCAAAAATTCTGGTTTTAGCAGCCTTAGCTTTTCTGCAAACAATTGTAATTACCTGCGTGATATTTTGGGGATTTACTGACCCGCAACCGGAATTAATGACCTGGTTAATTGGCTGTTTTATTACCACATTTTTAACTATATTTGCGGCGATTAATCTCGGTTTATTAATTTCTGCTGGCGTTAATAATATCACCCAAGCAAATAGTGCCTTACCTTTAATTTTAATTCCTCAGATTATCTTTGCTGGGGTATTATTTAACTTAGAAGGTCTGGGAAAATATCTATCATGGTTGATGATTAGTCGCTGGTCGATTGGTGCCTATGGGGTATTAGTAGAGGTGGAAACTATGATTGCAGAAGCAAAAGAACAAAATAGTTTTAATTTCCCTTTACCCTTTGAGGATACCAATCAAGTTTATCAATTATCTATCAATAATTTGTTATTGAATTGGGGAGTATTAATTCTTCATTCTCTTATTTATTTTCTCCTTACCTCTTGGTTGCAAAAAAGAAAAGATATTTTATGATCTGAATGATATAGCGGTTCTCACACCTGGGTGTGACAGTTAAACCTTTGCTGATTAGGCTTTTCAACATCGATAATGTACCTCTTGCGAACAGGAAACGCTATAAATTATGAATGATAAATTATGAATGATAAATTATGAATGATAACTGATAACTGATAACTGATAACTGACGGCTAACCCTACTTAATTTAACTTCAGATCAAGAGCGATCGGACATTCCACTTTCGTTCCCCCTAAACCACAGTAACCGCCGGGATTTTTCGCTAAATATTGCTGATGATAAACTTCAGCATAATAAAATTCAGGTGCGTCGATAATTTCCGTGGTAATTTGACCATGGCCCGCTTTATTGAGAGCTTCTTGATAGATCGATCGAGATTTTTCCGCTAATTGCTTTTGCTGGGGACTATAAGTATAGATACCCGATCGATACTGAGTTCCCGTATCATTACCCTGACGCATTCCTTGGGTGGGATTATGACTTTCCCAGAAAACCTTTAACAGTTGTTCGTAGGAAATCACCCTGGGATCATAGACCACTAAGACCACTTCATTATGCCCAGTCATGCCGGTACACACTTCCTGATAGGTGGGATTGGGGGTGATACCAGCCGCATAACCTACGGCCGTGGTGTAAACACCTTCTAATTGCCAAAATTTGCGCTCTGCTCCCCAAAAACAGCCTAAACCAAACATTGCGGTTTCCATACCGGCGGGAAAGGGGGGCTGCAAAGGATGACCGTTAACGTAGTGGCCGCTAGGTACGGGCATTTTTTCCGATCGCCCGGGTAGTGCTTCCCTTGCTGTGGGCAAAGTTACTTTTTTTCCGAATCCGAATAACACCATAATTAAGAATTTGTCCAGAAAATTTTACCTTACTTTACATTGTCGCTTAATTTTGGGGATTTCAGTGATCAGATTTGAGTTTTCTGATTACTGTTCACTGAAAAAAGCTCCGTCGCTGCCGGTTCAAATTAACCGAAGTGAGGCATAAGAGTCAAAACTCCCAAGTCTAAATCTTTACTATCGATCGATTTTGCCTCGTAGAGGGCTAACATATCGTTTAATTGGGGATTACCGCAGGAGGAACCGGTTACGCCCATGGCAATAATCAAACCACAATAACCCTCGGTATTTTTGATGCGTTTTTGCCAATTGCGGCGTGCGTTACGGTGGTCGGGATCGTCTTCCTCAAATTCCCCAAACAGATAGAGATCACCATTAGCCATTTTCAGAATCCCCAGATCATAACGGGTATCTTCGAGGGGATCTTCGCCGGGGTTAAAACCAATGGCCGCCAAACCGCCAGCTTGTTCGATTTTTTCGATCAGTTCCTTGGCTTTCGGTCGGGAGGTCTGGATCATAACCACGGGGAAACCCTCTCCTTTTGTGGGTACGGATTGGGGTTGATAATGGACTTTTGGACGACTGCGAATTTTATCTAATAATTGCCAGGGAACCATTCCCAGACTCAGATGTGCATTATCAGGGACTAGATTCTCCTTGAGTACGGATTCTTCCTCATCATCCTCATCATCGTCGTCGTCGTCCTCCTCCTCCTCTAAGAGTTGCATAAATTCCGCACATAGATCGGGCATCGTGGCTACTGTCACCGCCACGGTTTCCCCTTTTGCTTGTTCGGGATCGATGGGAATGCGAAAACGACGCTGTAATTCTCCGATCGGTTCTTCGGATAAAGCGGATTGATTGCCTTTAAAAAAGCGCAACAGAGCTATTAAAGCTAAATATACCGTGATTGCTTCTTCTTCATCTAAATAGGGGCGAATACCTTCGTAGGGATGCACGCTGCCGAAAACTGGATGGATTTGGGAGGGGGCGGCCGAGGCTAGATCGTAGTCATCCTCATCATCATCCTCATCATCATCGGCCAATTCGTAGCTTAAAAACCAGCAATCTTGGGAAAGAAAGGCCTTTTCTAATCTTTCCATCGATTTTTCTTCTAAAGCGGACTGCCGGAATTGTTTGAGGGATTCTAGGGAACGATAGAGAATGACTCCGTATTCCCGACCGAGCATTCCCATGACACAGGCGTAAAGATTCGGGAAATCGGAGCGATCGAGCTTAATTTGCAAAATATCGTAATCGGCTAAACAGGACCAGGGTTCAGCTTTCCAAATTTCGTGAGCGGTTTTCACTAAAGCGGACTGCCAAGCGGGAGGAATTGCCGGGGGGCGGTTATTTTGGAATTCGTCGAATCCACGAAAGAGATCATCGATCAGGGGCAAACTGGGGACATAATCGATGGTGATATCGAGATCTTGCAGTACTCCGCGCAGAAAAAACTGTGTTTCTCGATCGCGGACGATAATTTTTTTCGGTCTGGCTGGCCGGGCGGGACTTTGCGGTGTTTCGATGGCGCGGATTAAGGTTCTGACCATGGCCTCCGGCCCGGTTTCGGGGGAAACTACTTCCATAGAGCGTACACAGCCCTCGCTACCATCCACCCAGATCACGCACTCGCCGCCGCTTTCTTGATTTGGTTCTAAGGTGGCCCGGGGCATTCTCTCGGATAAGGATAAAGCACGACGATCTCCTTCCCAAACACTGGGAATTTGGGGAATTTTTTTGAGGCGGCTTTGGGTTGTCCGGGGCAGAAGATTCATCGGAAAATTTAGGGGTAGCTGTGTTAGGATTTTAACCTTTTCTTTTCAAGGATTCCATAGAATTATTCTATCGATTTAGTCGATAACTTGATAAATAAACCGGAAACCTGACCAAGTTCCTAGATCAAAGGCGTATTCATCAATTACACTGCCAGAACTATCCATTTTTAAGCCTAAATCTAATTTTAGATCGCTCCAGAAAGCTCTGGCTATTTCTAGGGGGTTAGTCAGGGTGAGCAGTTGGGTGGCTTCTCCCTTGAGGCTTTGAGTGGCATTGAGAAGGGTCAAGGTGTTCGGGAAAGGATGGCGACTGAGGATCAGTAGATTTTCTCTGATGCCCTTGGGTTGACTAATTTTCCAATGCCCTTGGCGGTCATTGGGGATGGTGGCCTTGGTTTTGGCGGCCACGACAAAGGGGGCTAATGGGCTGGAATCGGTGAAATTATCGGGGTTTTCTGGACGGAAACAGTATAAAAGCGGCTGGCGATCGCTGTTGAGGACAAGGATCATTGCGTAGAGGGGTTGTTCTTCTTGATTCTCAATTTGATAGCGAATTTCCGTCCCGACGGGCAGAATTAAGTCGTTTTTAGCGATATTAGCCCCCCTGCTACCCGGTATTTTTTGGGTTTGGAGCGTCGAGATATAGGTTTGATCGAGGCTTTCCAGGGTGACAATGACGGCTAAACCGGAGGATTCTTGATTGATCAACAAGTGCCACAATTTGCGGGCCAGCAGGGTTTCTAGTTGCGATTGCAGTCGTTTGATCCCCGATTTAATCGCTTCGTTGGCCGCCCCTAAACTACCGATAATTGGGGAGCCATTGGCAGATAATAACTGATAATTGCCAGTTTCTTCGCCACCAACTCGACTTAAGAGACAATCTACCGTTTGTTCGCCAATGTTAACCACGGCGGCCACATCGGGCAAACTGGCAAAGGTACTGGTGGCATCTACCCGTTCAATCCGGGTTAAGTTACTATCCAAACCGACGATTAAGCCGATTTGACCCGGAAAAACCCGCAATTTTTCCTCTAGAATCTGTCCAGTTTCTAGGGAGGCGGTTGCTGATAATAACTGGGCTTTGGCTTTTAAACCCTGACGGGAGAGAATTTGTAGGCTGATTTCCTCCCCAGTCGCCTCAATAAAGCTTAAACAGGAGTTAATCCCGTAATTTTCTAGGATTTCTAAGGGCAGGCCGACCAGATTGACTTCTAGGGTGCGTTCATCAATAAGATTTGTAACAATTGCTGCCCCACCCCTTGACTTTTCTGACGTTGTATGATAGGGCGGCGCAGAATTATTTTTTTGATTACTGGTTAGGATTGCCGGCTGCTGTTGTTCACTGCTGTGACTAGCGACAAGATTACGGAGATGGGGAAAAGCGATCGCAATTGTCGGACTGGGGCAAGCTTGCCAGAGATACTGGGTGAGATCATAGGTGAATAAGCCGGCATTGGGGCTATTACCGCTCAATTCCAGGGCGATTTGCTCTGGTTTAGCGGCAGCGAGAATAACGCCGTTACTAGGCTTATTTTTGAGGTTAAAACGGGTTTTAATATCGGCAGCGAAAGTTAATTCGGCGGGGTTAAGATCAGTAATGGTTTTAGAATAGGAACGAACGCGAAGATTACCGAGATAGGGCTGAGGTTGGGGGAGATGACTACTATCAAAAATCAAGCTAAACTTATCCGTAGCTAGACAGCGAGCCATCAGCAGGATATTTTCCTTAAGTAAAGCATTTTCTGCCCCATCCGCAGCAATAAAAACCTCTTTTCCGGCCCCAACACTGCCATAACCGCTAAAGTGAAAAATTACCACATCCCCCAACCTGGCTTGGGCGATCAGGTGTTCTAAAAAAGCCGCTTTGATCGCTTCTCGACTGGCTTGTTGTCCCGTTAAAGTCACTATATCAGCATCCTGAAAGCCAAAACGATAACGGAGAAGGTCTTTTTGTAACTCCACATCGGTAAGACAGCCGGGCAGCGGCGGAATATTCGCCCCATACTGGTCAATACCGACTAAAAGAGCCAATTTTCGGGGATTGGGGGCGGCGAGAGCAGCCAAATGACGGTTAAGGGTTCCTTGACTAATCGCCAAAGTCAGCAACCCCCAACCTGTCTGCTGGATAAATTCTCGCCTAGTTATCTTCATGATCCTTGCATGGCGCGGATTAATTCGGCAGCTACTTCTGGACGGGAGAATTCCGGAGGTGGTAATTCTCCTTTGCGCAGCAGTTCCCGGACTTTCGTTCCCGAAAGGTGGATTCTTTCTTCCGGTAAACTGGGGCTAGTTTTGGTGGTTGCCATTCCTGAAGTGCGGGTACAGTAGAAAGCGTGTTCAAACTTCATCGGCACGATTCCCAATTCCCCCGGCTCGAACTCATCAAAGATATACTGAGCATCGTAGGTTCCGTAGTAGTCTCCGACTCCGGCATGGTCACGACCGACGATAAAATGGGTACAACCGTAGTTTTTACGGATAATAGCGTGGAAAATTGCTTCCCGGGGGCCAGCATAACGCATAGCTGAGGGGTTGATAGCCAGAATAACGCGATCTTGGGGAAAGTATTTATCCATCATGATCTCATAGCAACGCATCCGCACATCGGCCGGCACATCATCGCTTTTGGTAGCGCCGACAAGGGGATGCAAGAATAAACCATCTACCACTTCTAGGGCGCATTTTTGAATGTATTCGTGGGCCCGGTGGATGGGATTACGGGTTTGGAAACCGACAATCGTTTTCCAAGCTTTTTCGTGGAACATTTTGCGCGATTGCAGAGGATCGATCTGATATTTGGGAAACTGGGGATGAGGATCGCGCTGAAGTAACCATATTGGACCTGCGAGGTTAATTTCTCCCTGTTCATAGAGGACTTTTACCCCGGGGTGTTTCTGGTCGTCGGTACGATAGACGTTAACTGCTTCGTGGGCCTTATTATAACGGTATTTTTGGGTTAGTTCTAGGACTCCGACAAAGTTGCCTTCGCTGTCATCTAAACGAATCCAGTTGCCTTCTTTGAGGGGATCCGCCACTTCTTCCCTAACGGAAAGAGTCACGGGAATTGCCCAGGGTAAACCATTGATTAGACGCATATCATCGACGACTTTTTCGTAGTCGTCCTGTTCCATAAAGCCTTTGAGGGGACTGAAACCACCAATAGCAATCATAACTAAATCCGAGAGCGCTCGTTCATCTAAGGAAACTCGCGGTAGTTTTTCAGCTAAGGCCAGAAATTCTGCTTTTTCGGCAGCGGTAGCAATACGATTAATTAATTGCCCACCGTGGGGCGCAATTCCTTCGGTCAGTACAGTCATAAAAATTTCTTTACATTGTCACGGTTTATCCTATCAGAAGTTGGTTAACCCTTAATCAAGGGGTTGGGACTAGCGATGATTTTCCAGTCGGAACAGTTTACAATAAGATTTGTAAAGAATTATCAATAATTATGAGCGAAAAAGTTGTCCTGATTGTCGGTGCTACGGGGGGGATCGGTGCCACTTTAGCGCGTAAACTAGCTGTTAATGGTCATAAACTCGTATTAGTAGCCAGAAATGCCGATAATTTATCTAATTTAGCGAGTGAGTTGCCTTGTCCCTCTTTAATTGTGCCGACGGATATCACCAATCCAACCCAGGTAGAAACTTTGATGGAAAAAATTGTCTCCCATTACGGCCGGTTGGATGTGTTGGTTAATGCGGCCGGAGCCGGTGTGATGAAACAATACAATAAAATCACGCCGGAAGATTTAGATAAAATGCTCGACCTCAATCTGAAGGGGAGTTTTTATACCTGTCAGGCTGCCGCTAATGTGATGAAGGAAAATAAAGCCGGTCATATCTGTAATGTGGTGGGAATTTTAGGTAAGCATTCTATGGCTATGGCTGCCGCTTATTGTGCTTCTAAATACGGGGTGGTCGGTTTTAGTAAATGTTTGGCCGATGAGTTAAAACGCTATGGTATTAAAATGACTTTATTCTATTTTGGTGGTGTCGATACTCCTTTTTGGGATCAGGTGAGCTTAAAAGTTGATCGCACTAAAATGTTAACCGCTCAAACCGCCGCCGATGCTATCTATTTTGCCATGAATGCTGAACCCCAAGCCGTCCCCATGGAAATTAATATTCAACCCGATAGTCATCTCTTTTTTTAGTCATCAGCTTTTTCAGTTATCAGTTATCAGTTATCAGTTATCAGTTATCAGTGAATAGCATTAAGTGGCAAGTTCGGAGTTTTATTTTCACTGTTTACTGCTCACTGAAAAAACCCTTTTTTTGACTTTATCTATGTTTGTTGATCATATTCATTTTTATGTAGAATCGGCCAAAAAATGGCGAGATTGGTTTGTGCGGGTGATGGATTTTCAGGCGATCGCAAGTTTAGTTAATCTCCACACACACACGGAAATAGTTGGCAATGGCATCCAAAAAGATAAAACTAAACAGATTATTTTTATCTTATCTTCTCCCTTAAATTCCCTTAGTCCCGTGGCGGAATTTTTAAGTAAATATCCTGAAGGGGTGGCGGATGTAGCTTTTCAAGTAGAGGATTTAGACAGTTTAGCTAGGAAAATTAAACAGGATATTTTTATTCAGGAAACTGTTTTGGCTAGGGGTAAGATAAAAAGCTGTCAAATCTCTAGCATTGCTAATCTCAAACATACGTTAATTGAAAGGCAGGGAATCACGCCAATTTTAGCCGATCCTCATCTGATTCAATACGATGGTAGGGAACAATATAATCAGGATATTCTGGCAATTGATCACTTAGTTTTAAATGTTTTTCAAGGGAATTTAGAGTTAACAGCCAATTGGTACGAGGAAAATTTAGGCTTTAAAAAAAGGCAAACTTTTACTATTAAAACGGAGCGTTCTGGTCTTTATTCCCAGGTACTTGTTCACCCCAAAACCGAATTAAAATTACCGATTAATGAGCCAGATAGTAACAGTTCTCAAATTCAAGAATTTTTAGATATTAATCAAAAATCTGGCATTCAACACATTGCTTTAAAAACAGAAAATATTGTAAACTTAACTCAAAAATTAAAAGAAAGAAAAGTAGAATTTTTATCAGTTCCCGACAGTTATTATCAACAAATTAACTATCAAAAAAAAGATTTTAATATTGCTGATTGGGAATGGTCAGAAATAAAAAAAAGGGAAATTCTCATCGATTTTGAACAAAATAGTCATTCCCTCCCAGAAAAGCCAACTTTACTGCAAATTTTCACTAAACCAATTTTTTCCCAGCCGACTTTCTTTTTTGAATTAATCGAGCGACGTCATGCCGCTAGAGGTTTTGGAGAAGGCAACTTCCGGGCCTTATTTGAAGCGATCGAACGGGAACAAATACAGCGAGGAACTTTAGATTAGAATCAGGAAAGCGATAATTTTTCCCCTGAGACTAAGTAGGTAGGTGTTAAAATAAAAGTTTTCAGACATCCCCCTTATTAAGGGGGGATCAAGGGGGGATTAAAGGCAAAATCCATTTTTAATTTAATTATAACCAGCTACTTATCAACGATAACGTAATTCAATCACATCTTTTTTGATCGTGACATCATAGGAACCAAAAAAGGTTTGTCCCAAGAGTCCTAATCCTTCCATTTGGGGAGAAATACCAACAATCTGATTAGATAAAACCACCTCGCCAACTTTAACAGAATTAATGCGACCAAGATACACAGTAACGACACCGCCGGCGGTATGAGCGAGTACTTCCTTTTCCCGTTTGACTTTCATCGCCTTCGCCATGGCATCGGTGAGGACGATACCACTAGCACCTGTATCAAAAAGCATTTCATAATAGTGACGGTGATTAAAAACTACCATCACCGTGGGAATGCCGTTAACCCGGCGTTGAATCGGTAGCTGATAAACTTGCGGGGAATTTTTCCTATTTCTGGATGAACTGCCACAGAGACGGCTAAGATCTATGTGTTGTCCATCTGCTCTTTGGAGAAAGCATTCCGATTGAGCGAGAGTCGTAGGGGTGAAGGGAAATAACAGCAGAGTGCTGGCTAATGCGATCGCAGAAATAGACCTATTCATGGGTTTAACATCGAGAAGACCGACTCGGAAAAGAACGCTTCTAGCCCTATAATTGCCCAAAAATACGGGAAAATAACAGGAGTTTAACCCGGAGGCCAAGCCATTGGGCGATCGCCTAAGAGATGGACATGAAGATGATCGACGGTTTGACCCCCATGTTCCCCATTATTGATCACTACTCGATAACCTTGACTTAATTTAGCTTCGGCGGCCACTTTTTTAACAGTTAGTAACAAATGTCCCAATAAATCTCGATCGCTTTCGCTGGCTTCCTCTAGTTTCGGAATCGGTTTTTTGGGGATAATGAGGATATGGGTGGGTGCTTGGGGATTAACATCTCGAAAAGCGAGAACCAGATCATCTTCATAAACGATCGAGGCTGGAATTTCTTTACGGATAATTTTGCTAAAAATAGTCTCGCTCATAGACAAATTGCTTTTTTTTTCAACTATACCATTAAGCTCTCAGCTTTTCTGGCTAGGTTATCCCGAGAAATAGGCTGATTTTCAGGGTAAATTCCCAGATAAAATCATTTTTATGCGGAAAACTAGCCTAACATCCTGTTTCATTTTCCTAAGAACTCACTTTATTTTTACTTGAGCCAAAATGTTAGCAAGGGTTTGGAGTGCGGCAATTATCGGCATCGATGCCATTAAAATCGGGGTAGAGGTGGATGTATCGGGGGGATTACCCGGAATTGCCGTGGTGGGTTTACCCGATACCGCCGTGCAGGAATCGAAAGAAAGGGTAAAAGCTTCCCTAAAAAATGCCGGATTTGCCTTTCCCATCCGCAAAATTGTCATCAATTTAAGTCCCGCCGATATCCGCAAAGAGGGGCCGATTTATGATTTACCGATTAGTATCGGCATTTTAGGAGCCTCCGAACAGGTAGAAGCCGATTTATTGGGGGATTTTCTCTTTTTAGGCGAATTATCCCTCGATGGTAGTTTGCGTGCCGTGGCGGGGGTTTTACCCATTGCTGCTGCCGCCGAAAAAATGGGGATCAAGGGTTTAGTGGTTCCCGCCGATAATGCCAAAGAAGCAGCCGTGGTCAAAGGCGTACAAGTGTATGGGTTTCGTCATCTATCGGAAGTGGTAAATTTCTTAAATGAACCCGATCGCCATTCACCGATGACTTTTAACGCTGCCGAGGAGTTCGGGCGATCGCGGGTAAATCTCCCCGATCTCAAGGATGTCAAAGGCCAAGCGATTGGCCGGCGGGCCCTGGAAATTGCCGCAGCTGGAGGTCATAACCTAATTTTTGTCGGGCCGCCGGGCAGCGGTAAAACCATGTTAGCGCGACGTTTACCAGGAATTCTGCCCCAGCTTACCTTTGCCGAATCCCTAGAAGTCTCCCAGATTCATTCCGTCGCCGGATTACTGAAGGATCGAGGTTCCCTGGTGCGCGAGCGTCCTTTTCGCAGTCCCCATCACTCCGCTTCCGGAGCGGCACTGGTGGGAGGTGGCACTTATCCCCGACCGGGGGAAATCTCCCTTTCCCACCGTGGTATTTTATTTTTGGACGAATTAACGGAATTTAAGCGCAGTGTCTTGGAATATCTCCGGCAACCCCTAGAGGATGGTTATGTGAGCATTTCTCGCACTCGTCTTTCCGTCGCTTTTCCGGCCCGTTTTACCCTGGTAGCCAGCACCAATCCCTGTCCCTGCGGTTATTACGGCGATTCGGTGCAACCCTGCAGCTGTTCCCCGCGACAACGGGAACAATATTGGGCGAAATTATCGGGGCCGCTTTTAGACCGTATTGACCTACAAGTGACGGTAAATCGCCTGAAACCAGAAGAAATGACCCAAGAGAGTCGGGGAGAAGCTTCTGAGCAAGTGCGGCAACGGGTAGAAAGGGCCAGACAAAAGGCCAGCGATCGCTTTCAAAATACGGGGATTCGCTCTAATGCGGAGATGAATTCCGAGCATTTGCGGCGTTTTTGCGCTCTTGATCATAGCAGTCGCCATATTTTAGAAGGGGCAATCCGAAAATTGGGTTTATCGGCCCGAGCAATGGATCGCATTCTCAAAGTTGCCCGCACCATTGCCGATTTAGGAGATAGTGAAATGCTGAAAAGTTCCCACGTTGCCGAAGCAATTCAGTATCGCACTCTCGATCGTTTAAGTTAGGGTTTGCGGCAAAAAGTTTGTTGCTGGGGTTAGGAGTCGGTCGTCGGTCGTCGGTCGTCGGTCGTCTGGAGATAGGGTTTTAGGGTTTTAGGGTTTTAGGGTGTTGGGGTTTTAGTTGAAATTCCCCCAATACCCCACTACTCCACTTCCCCATTCCCCACTTCATAATTCATAATTCATAATTCCCACACCCTACACCCCACACCCCACACCCTACACCCTACACCCTCTTTCAAGTCAGGAGTCAGGAATCGGGCGATTCTAAGCGTTTTTGCCATTCTCGATCGATTTTATCCGAGCGCTCGATCTCTTGTTCGAGATAGTCTTGATCCGTAGAATAACTAATATCAGCATCCCTAATCACTTTTTGGTCAGCAAATTGACGAGAGTAGGCAAGTTTTTGTTCTAATTCAGGATTATTTTGGGCTAATAGATCTGCTCTTTTCTCTCGCTGTTGATTGCGTTGATTAACCCGCTCATTTCTCCACTGCAAAAAGAAATAACGACCGAGGGGAATCCCCAAAAAAGCAGCGGCATAACTGAGGAGAAAACCGTAGATCCCTGTGACTATCGACCCCAGAGAACCGCTCAAATCAACACTATCACTGTTGAGCAAATATCCTAAAACTAAAGCGAGGATAAAGTTAACCACCCCTAAACCTAAAGCTAAGATAATTTGACCGCTATCTGCTTCGCTAAACTTCCAGCGTTTTTCCCTTAGATAGGGTGACAATGCTTGTACTTTTCTCTCTTTGGTTGTCACCTGTAGATCGGGAAAATAATAGATAATATCGCCTCGATCGGACACTTGCGGCAATCCATTAAAGCGGGTTAAAACTGGGAGTATATAATCTTCTGTCTCCTCCTGACTGGGGGTAATACTATCGAGATAGGGGGCAATTTGTGGAGCGATAATCGAGCCACGATTATTTTGAATTACTTTACCGATAGTTTGCCAGCGTCTCTCCTCTAAATTAAAATTAGGATCGCCATCGCCAAAAAGAAAAGAAAAAACTGACTCGAGAAAATTCATCTTACTAGGGGGTTTTTCTGCCTTAACTTCCCTATCTCTTTTTTCGTAGTAGTTATTACCAAAATCGGGATAAAAAATCCAGAAAAAGTCCGTGGGAAAGAAGTTAATATTAATGTTGTTATTTCCCGAATTGTTATCCGAGTCACTATCTTTAAACATTGAAGCTATCAGGATCGCCAGAATAGCAAACAAGAGGATTAAAATCGAAATAATTAAAACAATGCCAAAGGAAATGCGAATAACATAAAAAACTACTTTCCAGATTTTACTGGCGAAAGCTTTTAACTGCAATTGCCAATATTTATTCAGAAGAATTGACCGAAAATTTTCGGGAAAAAGATAGATAATCTCCCCCGTATCTGCTACCTGTAAATGTCCCCCCGCTTCCGCCGCTAAAGCTAATAATCCCTGTTGTGCGGCGTTAATCTCTAAACCCGATTTTGCCGCCACATCACCCACCGTAACCCGATAGCCTAATTTTTCGATCGATTGTAATAGAGACTCTTGGGGATTCATAGAAAATACTGTTCCTGTCGATTATCCTATTTTCTAGTTTAGTTTTGATTTTGTCTTTTTGGCAGCGGCTATCTTGATTGACAGGTGCGGCATTTTGGACTCGATCGAGAAAATATCGTTATAATTGTTCCAATAGTCGCAAAAAGCAGGGCTAAACTGTATAAATAGTTACTTTATAAGCAATTATCAGAGGTGAGCATGAATGCGTCGGAACAGGCAAAAGGATTAGAATTAACGGCGAAGATCGCCACACTCGTCAACCTGTTTAAACAACAATTCCCCGATGCAAAGGCAGATCTGAAACCTTGGCGCAATGATCCCCACACAAGGGAGTTAACGGACCCCGACTCGATCGATATCGCTTTCCATTTTCCCGGCTGGAGTCCCAGAATTCAAGGGCGCAGTATTCTGGTACAAATTCGTTTTCATCTCGATAGCGAGGATCAGCATCAGCGTTTGATTGGCTTAGAAATGCAGGCTTTTAACCATCAAGGAACCGCTTGGCGACTATCTACGGTGGAAAATTGGCAATTAGTCGGCAATTATCAACCTTCTGCTAAGGTGGCTGATAAGTTAAAATATTTCAGCCGGCAGGTGTTTGAAGTTTTTAAAAATGAGCATCGATAGCTGATACTAAATCCGTTGAGTATAGGCTACATATCAGGGGAGGCAAAAGGCAAGAGGCAAAAGGCAAAAGAGGGAATAAATAATCAGTTTGTAATAGCCAGATTTAGGCTGATTTATCAATAATTTGATCTACAATTTTTCTAAGGCTTTTCTCTCTTTTTCAGTCACTTCTCGCCATTGACCGGGTTGTAATCCTGTTAAGCATAATTTATTGTTTTTGTCAATAGTAATGGCTGTTCTAATTAATCTTAAAGTGGGATAACCAACGGCTGCCGTCATCCGTCTTACCTGACGATTTCTCCCCTCAGTTAAGGTAATTTCTAACCAAGCGGTGGGGACAGATTTTCGATAACGAATCGGTGGCTCTCTGGGGGGTAAATCTGGTTCAAAATCTAGTAAATTAACTATTGCCGGTCGAGTGCGATAATCCTGAATAGGAAGACCTTGACGCAATTTTTCTAAAGCGTTTAGGTCTGGAATTCTTTCGACTTGTACCCAATAGGTGCGCGGATGTGCAAATTGACGATGACCCAAACGATGCTGTAATTGACCGTTATCTGTGAGTAATAATAATCCCTCGCTGTCCCTATCTAAACGACCGACAGAATAGATATTTGGGATGGGAATATAATCTTTTAAAGTCGAGCGACCATTTTCATCAGTAAACTGACATAATACATCGTAGGGTTTATAAAAAAGGATATATTTATTCAAGGGAAAAAGGAGTCAGGAGTCAGGAGTCAGGAGATAGGAGTCAGGAGCTTTTTGCTTTTATCAGTAAACAGTAAACAGTAATCCGTGAAAATAAAGCTCAAAACTTGCCACTTAATACTGTTCACCGAATACTTAAATCTGATAACTGATAACTGATAACTGATTACTGATTACTGATTACTGATCACTGATTCAATCCCGTTGATGGGAGAATTGATAAGCACCGACAATCGAGAGAAGAATAGCGACGATTAATAAAATAGGGATAGCGAACCAAGGAAATTGACTAATATCGTAGGCTGCGGCTCTTAATCCCAGACTAGCATAGGTGAGGGGTAAGGAATAAACAATAATTTTTAATGGCCAGGGTAAGGTTTGGGGATCGAAAAAAGTTGCTCCTAAAAAAGACATCGGCACGATTAAAAAGTTATTATAGAGACCGACACTTTCGAGGGATTTAACTCGCAATCCGACAATTGCCCCTAAACCGGCAAAGACGGCACAATTTAAGATTAAAACTAATAAAAAGAGGGGATTGAGAAAACTGACAAATTTTCCTGTAAATAAGATAGCAACGAGAATCACTGATGCAGAAGTCATTACACCGCGCAAAATTCCCGCGAAAACTTTGCCTAAAAATAATGAGAGGGGATGGACGGGAAGTAATAATAATTCCTCGAAGGTTTTACTAAATAAGCGATCGCCACAGATGGAAAAGGTGGTTCCCCCGAAACTGATCGCCATTGAGGACAGGGCCACCATTCCGGGTAAAATAAATTCTAGATAGGAATCGCCGAGCGAGGGTTTCATCGAGCGATCGAGGGCGCTTCCCAACCCCAACCCGAAACCGATAATATAGATTAGGGGAGAAACTAAACCTGTGGCGGCGATCTGAAGGACTCTCGCGCGTAAATCTAGCCATTCTCCCCAAAATACGGTTAAAGTGTCTGTTAATATCGTCTGAGCTTGAGCTAGTTTCACTGGTATTTTGGTTAATTAGTAAATACACTTTTAATAATAATTAATAATTGTCCCCTTTTTCAAGAGTGAGCTTTTCGCACCAGAAAAATAATCATCGTCTAAGGATAGGCAAGAGGCAACAGTAAAGGGATTGGGGGAGATTCAGCTAATTTAAGGATAGGCAAGAGGCAAAAGGCAAAAGGCAACAGTAAAGGGATTGGGAGAGATTCAGCTAATTTAAGGATAGGCGGTTAAAATCCGTTTTAGCTTACTTAAGTAGGTAGGCGTTAAAAATTATCAGATGCCCCCCTTATTAAGGGGGGATCAAGGGGGGATTAAAGGCAAAATCCATTTTTAATTTAATTATAACCAGCTTACTTATGATAAAATGCTATCAAAGACAGGTAAAGGGAACCTTCAATTATTCACCCGATAAAATAGCCGAGATGAAACCCTGTTACTGCATTAATCCCGATTGTTCTCAACCGGAGCATCCGAGTAATAATAACTCGAATACTCGTTACTGTCAAAGTTGCGGCTCTCAATTGTTGTTAAATGGTCAATATAGAGTAAGTCGGTTATTGAGTGATACGACTGGTTTTGGGGTTGTTTATGAGGTTTTTGAGGGTTTTACAGCCAAAATCCTCAAGGTATTACAAGAAAAATGGAATAATGAACCGAAGGCATTGGAATTATTTAAACGGGAATATGACGTTTTATTGGAGTTGAGTCATCAAAATGTCACCGGTGTTCCTCGCGCAGATGCCTATTTTCAATATGCCACGAGGGAGGGGAAAATATTACACTGTTTAGTTATGGAAAAAGTGGAGGGGATTAATTTAGAACAGTGGCTAAAGCAGTATGATAAGTTAAGTCAAAAACGAGCCTTAAAATGGCTGAGAGAAATTACTTTAATTCTCGATAAAATTCATCAACAGAACTGGCTGCATCGTGATATTAAACCCCCTAATATCATGCTGCGGAATAGTGGCGAGTTGGTGTTAATTGATTTTGGCACAGCAAGGGAAGAAACCCAAACCTATCACCAAAAGGTAAAAGGTCAACAAGTAACAGGTATTACCTCTGCCGGATATACACCCAATGAACAACAACATGGCCAAGCAGTGATTCAATCAGATTTTCATGCTTTAGGACGAACTTTTGTACATTTATTAACCGGAAAACATCCCTTAGAAATTTATGATCCGATTAATGATGTTTTACCTTGGCGAGAAGAAACGGAAAATATTCACCCGTTATTGTTGGATTTTATTGACGAGTTGATGGGAAGATTGCCAAAGAATAGACCGGCTAATACTAGGGTTATTTTACAGCGTTTGGATGAGATTGAAAGGCAATTAAAGTTACCTACTATAACTCCTAATAGACCATCTCCACCACCACCAAATCCGCAGCCTGTTGTAACTCAAAAACAACCGCTGGTTATTCCTAAGATTAATCCTTCTCCGCCGGTTTCACCCGTAGCTGTACCCAAAAAAACACCGGCACAACTGGTTAAAAATAATAATCTGAGAAATGGATTAATAGCGCTCAGTGGCGTTTTGTTATTAGGAATAGGAATAACTCAAGGTTACGGTTATTTTAAAAGTCAAGAAGTAAATCCTCAAATTGCACCAATAAACTCACCCACCAATAAACTCACCACAAGAAAAAAAATTTCAGAACATAGTTTTCTCGATAAAACCCTAACTGGTCATTCTGACTCAGTTCGATCAGTAGTATATAGTCCCGATGGCCGCTATTTAGCTAGTGGGAGTGGTGACAAAACTATCAAAATTTGGGAGGTAGCAACGGGCAAACAATTGCGTACTCTTACTGGTCATTCTGATACGGTTTCGTCACTGGTATATAGTCCCGATGGCCGCTATTTAGCTAGTGGTAGTAATGACAAAACTATCAAAATTTTGGAGGTAGCAACGGGAAAACAATTGCGTACTCTTACTGGTCATTATGGGGAGGTTTACTCAGTGGTATATAGTCCGGATGGCCGCTATTTAGCTAGTGGTAGTTGGGACAAAACTATCAAAGTTTGGGATGTAGTAACGGGAAAACAATTGCGTACTCTTACTGGTCATTCTAGCCCAGTTTTATCAGTGGTATATAGTCCCGATGGCCGCTATTTAGCTAGTGGGAATGGTGACAAAAATATCAAAATTTGGGAGGTAGCAACGGGAAAACAATTGCGTACTCTTACTGGTCATTCTGGTAGTGTTTGGTCAGTGGTATATAGTCCCGATGGCCGCTATTTAGCTAGTGGGAATGGTGACAAAACTACCAAAATTTGGGAGGTGGCAACGGGAAAAGAATTGCGTACCCTTACTGGTCATTCTAAGGTGGTTTGGTCAGTAGTATATAGTCCCGATGGCCGCTATTTAGCCAGTGGGAGTTGGGACAAAACTATCAAAATTTGGGAGGTAGCAACGGGAAAACAATTGCGTACCCTTACTGGTCATTCTAGTCCGGTTTACTCAGTGGTATATAGTCCCGATGGCCGCTATTTAGCTAGTGGGAGTGATGACGAAACTATCAAAATTTGGCGGGTGGGACGGTAAAGAAGTCCGAAGTCAGAAGTCCGAAGTCAGAAGTCCGAAGTTAACGCATCTACATCAACAAACTATAATCTACATGAAAGAAATGTCCTAATAATTTCGCCTGTTCTTGGGTAATTGACCCTTTTCCCTCAATTAAACTCGAGGCAATTTTGTCAGAGCCAAGGATTCTGGCTATGTCTTTCTTATTAACGCCTTGCTGCTCCATCAAAAACACTAACATAGAATGAGGCGTGGTTGATTCTTGTAGATAAAAGCTCTTTTCAAAATTCCCAATTAAAAAAATTAGAAGCTCATAAAGTTCATCTTCTTCGGGAGTTCGATGCTGACGGTGCATTAATTCTTCCACAATAGCCAAAGCTTTTTCATTTTCTTCCTCTGTTTTAATAACTTTAGGTAAATGGCGAGCTAGTAATTCTTTGTATTTTTCTGGATTAAAAGTAAGGGTCATTTTTCCATTGCTCCTTATCGTATTCAGCGTGAGTTAAAACATACTTGATATAAATTAGCCGCTTCTGATAATCGATACTGGTTATGAGACGATAACTATTCCCTTTAATGTTAAAAACAGTAAAGTTACCAACTGCTTCTGCTTTAGGAAATACTGTTTGAACCTCAACTAAATTATACCAAATCGCTTGACTGGCAATTTTATACCAATTCTCTAAAGCTATTCGGGAATCAGCGTGTTTATTCGTAAATTCTCGTAGTCTTCGATAGCTGATGACGTGCATTTATAAAAACAAACATAAATTATCTCTGGGGGTGATTCGCTGCCAAAGTTGTTTTTCTCTGGGTAATTCAGTTGCCTGTAATCGTCCAGTCTTCTGCTCTTAAACCGGCAATTTGCCCAAAATCTGAGAGATTTCGCGTCAGCAGGATAGCCTGATTAACCATTGAGATAGCAGCAATCTTCAAATCCATCGAACCCAAACGAGGGTAAGTTACCCGAAGTTCTTGAAAAACTTGACCTGCCTTTTCATCAAAGCCGACAATGGGAATCGTGCGATAATTAGCGAGGTGCTTTTCTAGCCTTCGATAGGCAACAACTTGGGTTTCAATCGAATTGGTCTTGGCTATGTAACTGAGCCATCCCCGCATTTGTTCTTCGTAGGTGATAATTGTGGTGGCAACTTTGCTGCTCGTAATAGCAGCCAGCTTTTTCAGCAATTGTTGTGCCGGTTGTCCCCCGCGATCGAGAATACTAATATGATCGGTGTCAAGGAGATACATTTCAGGATTCGGATGCTTCCTCGGCTAAAGGTTTTAGAGACTGGCGGTACTCTTGACCAAACTGCATTGCCTCTTCGTAAACCGGATCGTCAGCAAAAGTGCCGACAATTTTTTCCCACCAGGGAGTTTCGCTGACAGTAGGTAGCAAACGCTTAAGCAGTGCTACTTCAGCTTCTAAAGTTGCTAGTCTTATCTCTAGATCAGTGCTTAACATGGTTGACATATCCTCCCATTCTGCTCTTGCTCGAAGGTTAGCTCTAAAACAAAATTTGTTTCAACGCCAGAAGCCATACGATGAACTGATGAAACCATACACAGCACTCCGGGTAAAATTATTGATGAACGATGATTGAGTTGCGACTCATTTCTATTAGGGAATGTTGAGTAAAAAGTGCTTTTATTTGAGGTAAATTATTCTGAAATAATGCTTCTAATTCAACATTCGTAATATTACCCGTAGTCACTAGCAGAAGCTTATAAGGTTCTTGACTAATCAAAAATGAATCGAGAAAATCTGTGTCTTTGGTAATAACAATACGATTTTGTTGAATTGAAAGAGCGTTAATTTCTGCATCTGTCGTGGCATTTTGTTGGGGTAAATCTTTAGTATGAATTGTATCATGACCAGCAGCTTGCAAAAAACGGGCTAAACGAACTGGCAATTGGGCATCGACTAAAAAGTTCATGGTGCAATTTGGTAGATGCTTTTTACCTGAGTTAATCGAGTGGCAAACAATAACGCCGCTAGAATATCCTCCCGTTCCAAATCATCGTAGTCGGCTAAAATATCTTCGATACTCATGCCAGAACTAAGTAATTCTAGGATAAATTCAACAGGATAACGCAATCCTCGAAGGCAAGGTTTACCATGACAGATATTTAAATCGAGGGTGATTCGCTGCCAAAGTTGGTTTTCCATAGGTAATTCAGTTGCTTGTAATCGTCCAATCTTCTCTCCGCCTACTTCTACTATGCACAATTCTGTCTTTAAGTCAAGTTGCTTTAGAAAACTTTAAGCAATTTCTTGACAAAATTTAACCTTTTTTCTCATTTTTGAACCCTCACAAATTAATTATGCAAGAGGTTTAATCTACTATACACAACTAGGGATACTATGAGAACTAACACTGTCATTGATGACCAACTCATGGCTGATGCTCTTAAAGCTACTGGACTCTCCTATTCTTTGTGTGATAAATTTAACTTCTATAGTAGTGATCGATCTTTGTGTCCTTTGTGTCTCTGTGGTTCGTTCCCCTCACTATTTATTGCCGGCAGTCTTCATTGACTATCTAGACCAAAAAAAACCAGTCTTCCCTAATTTTTCGGGAAAACTGGACAAGCTAATCTCTAGATTTTAACCAACCTTAGCGGTTTGTTTTTGGCTAAAAAATGCCGCTAAAACCTGTTGGGCAATCTGGGGACTGGTTAAACCCAAATCAGCGAAGGATTCCTCTGGTGTTGCGTGGTCGACTAATTTATCGGGAACCCCGAAACGCTTGACCGGAACTAGAATATTAGCATCCTGTAAAGCTTCCAAAACCGCAGAACCAAAACCACCCATCAAACAACCTTCTTCTAAAGTCACCACCTTACCAAGACGTTGGGCAAGGGGAAAGATAAGTTCTGTATCAAGGGGCTTGACAAAACGGGCATTAACCACTGTGGCTTCGATACCGTGTTCGCTGAGGATTTCGGCCACCTGTAGGGAAGTGTTAACCATCGTGCCGTATCCCAACAGGAGAATATCATCACCACTGCGGAGAATTTCGCCCTTACCGATGGGTAAAGCCTCCCACCCCTCTTCCATCAGGGGAACCCCTAAACCGTTGCCCCGGGGGTAACGCATAGCAATGGGGCCGCTGGTATGATTAATCCCCGTCACCACCATTCTTTGCAGTTCTGCCTCATCTTTCGGGGCCATAATGGTCATATTGGGGATACAACGCAGATAGGCGATATCGTACATCCCTTGGTGGGTCGGTCCATCGGCCCCGACAATACCGGCCCGGTCCATACAAAAGAAAACCGGTAGATTTTGAATGCAGATATCATGAATAATCTGATCAAAAGCCCGCTGCAGGAAAGTAGAGTAAATAGTGACAACCGGGCGCATTCCTTCGCAAGCAAGACCACCAGCGAGAGTAACGGCGTGTTGTTCGGCAATTCCCACATCGATATACTGTTTCGGTAGTTTTGCCTGAAATTTATCTAATCCCGTCCCGGTGGCCATAGCGGCGGTGATACCGATAATGCGCGGGTCATTTTCCGCCAATTTAGTGAGAGTATGCCCGAAAACTTTGGAATAAGCGGGAGGTTTCGGTTTACTGGAGGGAATCGGTTTACCCGTGGCTAAATTAAAGGGATTTTGGGCATGATAACCCACTTGATCTTTTTCGGCCCATTCGTAGCCTTTGCCTTTAACGGTGGCAACGTGGACGAAAACCGGTCCGTGGACCTTATGGGCCTGTTTAAAAGTGGCGATTAATTCGGGAATATTATGACCATCAATCGGGCCAAAATATTTAAAGCCCAATTCCTCAATCACTGCGCCAACTTTGGGAACTGCTAACCGTTTCATTCCTTCTTTGACTCGTTCCATTTCGGGAGTGAGGGAGTCACCGAAGAAGGGTAGATTTTTCAATTGTTCCTCGAGATTATCGGCGATAAACTGGACGGGTTCGCTAAGACGAACTTTATTGAGATAGCGGGAAATTGCCCCGACGTTCGGGGAAATGGACATCTCGTTATCGTTGAGGATAACCATGATGTTGGTGTTCGGTAAATGTCCAGCATGGTTAATCGCTTCTAGGGCCATACCCCCGGTTAAAGCGCCATCCCCGATGATCGATACCACCTTGAAATCTTCCCCCTTGGCATCCCGGGCTAAAGCCATTCCTAACCCCGCAGAAATGCTCGTAGAGGCGTGTCCAGCCCCAAAATGGTCAAATTTGCTCTCGCAACGTTTTAGATAGCCCGCAACGCCGTTTTTTTGGCGCAGGGTGTGAAAATCGTTATAGCGGCCGGTGAGGAGTTTGTGCGGATAAGCTTGGTGTCCCACGTCCCAAAGGACTTTATCGCGATCGAGATCGAGGGTTTGGTAAAGGGCGATCGTTAGTTCTACGACTCCTAACCCGGGTCCCAAATGTCCACCGGTAGCGGCGATCGTCTGGAGGTGTTTTTCGCGAATCTGACGGGCAATATCTTCTAATTGACGGAGTGATAAACCATGTAACTGGTTGGGATGAGTAATTTCACTTAGGTGCATATCGGCTTCTTTTTCAAAGTAGTTTATCCCTATACCAACTGTATAGGATCTTCAGCCTGAGATGAGGGAAAATCTAGGCTAATCTGGCCGCCGTGCGTAAAATTTGGCCGGCTAACATGGCAGCCCCAAAACCATTATCTATATTAACCACACCGATACCGACCGCGCAGGAATTGAGCATAGTTAACAAAGGAGCAATACCGCCGAAACTGGTTCCGTAACCGATACTGGTGGGAACGGCGATCACCGGACGATCGACTAATCCCGCTACCACACTTGGTAAGGCTCCTTCCATTCCCGCAACAACAATTAACACATCGGCGGCATCCAGTAGATGGCGATGATTCAAGAGGCGATGAATTCCCGCTACTCCCACATCCCAGAGACGCTGCACGGAAAAACCGCATAATTGAGCAGTAACCGCCGCCTCCTCCGCTACGGGAATATCGGCAGTTCCCGCCGTTAGGATGGAAATTATCCCTTTTGGGGTATTTTCTGGAGCGGCTGCGGCAATGGCACAGATGCGGGCTAAGGGATAATAAACTAAGTCTGTTACCTGTTCCTGTAGCTGGGCTGCTATCTCTGCTTCAATCCGGGTGGCCATAACCACGGGACTATTTTGACGCAATACACCGATAATTTGGGCGATTTGAGCCGTAGTTTTACCCGGCCCCCAGATAACCTCCGGAAATCCCGTTCTTAATTGACGATGATGGTCAATTTTAGCGAAGTCTTCCACCGGTTCAAAGGGGAGATGTTTAAGTTTATTTAAGGCTGTCTCCGGGTTAATTTCTCCCCTGGCAACGGCGGTCAGCAGCGATCGCAAATCGGCAGCATGGAACATGATCAGTTATCAGTTATCAGTTATCAGTTATCAGTGGGTAAGTTAACAGTTATCAGATTTGAGTTTTAAGTGAGCAGTATGTGTTAAGTGACCAGTATTAAATAGCAGTTTCTTGCCATCTTTTCACTGTTTACTGATCACTGATTACTGATTACTGCTCACTGCTATTAGGAGGCCATGGTGGCTGCGGGACGACGGCGGCGATAAGTACGATTGTTCGCTGGTTGCGTTGCCGCCGCTTGCAGGAGGAAAATCACTAGAGGTTGACTCTGTAACTCCCGTTTGATTAAACGTTGCAAAGTCGTCTCGATTTCGGCCCGCAAACGGTCCCAATCCGGGGACCCCGTGGCGGTTTTAAATTCACCGATGCGATCGCTTAAACAGCGTTCGATCGCCCGAATAATTAACTGATTCAGCAGCGAGATTTCCACTTTTGTGACCACACCGCGCAAATTAATCTCTGGAGGTGCGCTTAATTGTCCCTCACCGTTAACGAAGGATGCGATCGTAATCACACCATCTTCGGCTAACTGTTGTCTTTCCTGCATAATGTGTTCGTGGACTACACCCGCTTGATCGACTAACTCGATTCCCGAAGGCACTGGAGCGCCGATGGCAATGCGATCGCCAGTTAACTCGATCGTGTCACCATTTTTGACAATCACCATATTTTCGGCAGCAATACCCATACTTTGGGCCATCTGAGCGTGTTTGACCAGCATTCGGTGTTCTCCATGCACTGGCACAAAAAACTTCGGCCGGGTCAAAGATAGCATCAATTTATGGTCTTCTTGGGAACCATGGCCGGAAACGTGAATTCCCTTATCGCGTCCGTAAACCACGTTAGCACCCTGCATCATCAGGCGATCAATTGTATTGACCACAGCGATGGTATTACCCGGAATCGGATTAGCGGAAAAGACAATCGTATCCCCCTGACGCACGCGAATATGAGGATGTTCACCCTTAGAAATCCGCGTCATGGCCGCTAAAGGTTCCCCCTGGGAGCCTGTGGTTAAAATGACGATTTTATCATCGGCTAAATTGCGGGTCGCTTTCAAGGGTTCAAACAGATCATCGGGACATTTTATATACCCCAAATTGCGCGCATGAGCGATGACATTTAACATCGATCGACCCACTACCACCACTTTCCGGTTAAATTTCTGGGCCAATTTCAACACCAGATTAATCCGATGCACCGAGGAAGCAAAGGTAGTGATCATAATCCGTCCCGTTGCTTGGTTAAAAACCCGCTCTAAACCGGGATAAACGGAAGCTTCCGAGGGAGTATAACCGGGTACTTCCGCGTTAGTGGAATCACTCAATAAACATAGCACCCCTTTCTCGCCATGTTCGGCAATTTTTTGTAGATCAAAGAATTCGCCATCCACAGGAGTATGGTCAATTTTAAAATCTCCCGTGTGAATAACTACCCCTAAAGGAGTGTGAATTGCTACACAAAAACTATCGGCGATCGAGTGGGTATTGCGGATATATTCCACCATGAAAGATTTACCTAAACGCACCATTTGCCGAGGAACTACGGTTTCTAATTTGGTACGATTTGCTAATCCTGCTTCTTCCAATTTATCCCGCAATAAAGCCATCGCTAGACGCGGACCGTAGATAATTGGTACATCAAATTGTTTGAGATGGTAGGGAATGCCACCGATATGATCTTCGTGACCGTGGGTAACGATCATACCCTTAATTTTATGGCGATTTTCTCTTAGATAAGTCATATCGGGAAGCACTACATTGACCCCGTGCATATCATCGGAAGGAAAAGCTAAACCGGCATCCAAGAGAATAATCTCATCATCGTATTCAAAAACACAGGTGTTTTTGCCGATTTCGTGTAATCCTCCTAGGGGAATGATCTTTAGTTTTGCTTCGGTTTTATCTTGATTCATTAGGTATCCTTTGATGGTAAGTTATGGTGATTTTTCAGGTGGGTTTTGTAGACAGGAAATCTCAAAAAATGAATAGTTAGAATAAGTCTGACTAGGGGAATAACACCTAGCTAAATTCACTTATATCAATACTTTCTCGCCGTTCTAAACTATATTTCTTTTCTTCTAGTTAAGCTATTAATATTATAACCTACTTTCTCGAAAAAATCCTAGTTTAGTTAGCCAAATTTTCTAGTATTTTTCTAGATTAAAGCCAATTCTTGCATAATTTTTGCTAATCCTTCTTCTAGTTCGGGACTTAAGGAACATAGAGGAAGTCTTAGACCCCCCACTTCCCAACCGACTAGATTTAAGGCCGCTTTAATTGGAATTGGATTAGTGGCACAGAATAAACCTTTAAACAGGGGAAATAATTTCAAATTAATCTCGATCGCTTTGGCCGCGTCTCCAGTTAAGAAAGCTTGAATCATCCCTTGGATTTCTTCTCCTACTAGATGACTAGCAACACTGACCACCCCCACCGCACCACAGGTCATCAGGGGTAAGGTGAGAAAATCATCGCCGGAATAAATAGCGAAATTTTCAGGGGTGTGACAGTAAATCTTGCAGGTTTGTTCTAAATTACCACTAGCTTCTTTTACCGCCACAATATTATCAACTGCCGCCAGTTTAATAATCGTTTCTGGGGTCATATTTTGACCAGTACGACCAGGGATATTATAAAGCATTACTGGCAGATCGGGACAAGCTTTGGCAATGGCACAAAAATGCTCGTATAAACCCTCTTGGGGTGGTTTATTGTAGTAGGGAACCACTTGTAAAGAACCATCTAAACCCAGTTTAGCAGCCTGTTGGGTAGCTTCGATCGCTTCGGAAGTGGAATTAGAACCCGTCCCCGCGATCACTTTTCCCCGACCATTAACCGCTTTTTTGACAATACTAAATAGTTCGTATTCTTCCTGCCAACTTAGGGTGGGTGATTCTCCCGTCGTCCCACAGACCACTATACCATCGCTACCGTGGGTAACTAGATAATCGGCCAATTTTTCCACCATCCCATAATTAACTTGACCCTCGACGGTGAAGGGTGTCACCATCGCCGTAATTACTCGTCCAAAATATGTTTCACTCATTGATCAGTTATCAGTTATTAGTTATCAGCAAAAAAAGGTTATCAACTAAGTACATTGAAGCTTTTAGCTTAACAAATTAGGTTTTAGATTCGTCCTTTGTTATCAGTTTTTGAGCGATCAGCAATCAGCTTTCAGACTTTATTTACCCGATTAATTAGCTATTTTTATAGTTATCATCGCCTTGATTTAGCTGATGGCTGATAGCTTAATTATCAAACTGTTGCTAATCTTGAACCGACGAGATTTTTCTTGACTAAAAGTTCGGCAATTTGTACGGCATTTAAAGCCGCACCCTTGCGAATTTGATCACCGCATAGCCACAATTCTAGACCGTTAGGATGGGAGATATCTTGACGGATACGGCCCACTAATACATCATCGCGACCGGTGGCATCAATTGGCATGGGAAAATAATTAGCGTCCCAATCTTCCACTAATTTTACCCCCGGAGCGGACTGAAGAATTTCTCTGGCTTTCACTACAGAAAAAGGCCGACTAAATTCTAGGTTAACCGATTCCGAATGGGCCCGCAGGACGGGAACCCGTACACAGGTGGCGCTAACCCGCAACCCCGGACAAGCAAAAATCTTGCGTGTCTCATTCACCATTTTCATTTCTTCCTCGCAGTACCCTTGACCATTAATCGGGGTATTGTGGGGAAAAAGATTAAAAGCGAGGGGATAGGGGAAAGAATTGGTCGGAGGTTGCCGATTGTCAAGAATTGCTTGTGCTTGCTGTTTTACCTCCTCCATTGCTCGCGCTCCAGCACCACTAGCGGACTGATAAGTAGAAACTACTACTCGCTCGAGCGCCTGTACTTGGTGAAGAGGCCAGATCGCCACTCCTAAAAGAATTGTCGTACAGTTGGGATTAGCGATAATGCCCCGGTGATTGTCCACACTGTCGGGATTGATTTCCGGGACAACCAGAGGCACTTCCGGATTCATGCGAAAAGCACTGGAGTTATCGATAATTGTCGCACCGGACTCGACAATAGTTTTCGCCCAAGCTTTTGAGGTGGAACCCCCCGCAGAAGCGAGAACGATATCCACGTCCTGAAAAGAGCGCTCGTTTACCGCTTCGATGAGGAGACTTTCGCCCTGAAAATTGAGGGTTTTTCCAGCAGAACGCTCGGAAGCGAGTAATTTTAGACTAGCGAGAGGAAATTGACGACTAGCTAATAACTCTAGTAATTCCGTTCCCACGGCCCCGGTGGCTCCTAAAATAGCGACCCGTACTTTTTGACTCAAATTGTGTGACCTCCTGACGAGTTGGGTGATGATAATGATCCGAAGAAATCGTTAAAGTAAAAATCTTTTTCTGCCCACCGAGTTATTCTCAAGCTTGGACTTATCGGCTTTTGATCAGCAAAATTTTCTGATTGGGCTTAACTGCCCCAAGGACGGAATAAATTAAATATACCCCATTGACCGCTAAAATAAAAAGATTGTGAGAGCTTGGGGAGCAACTGCAGCTATTCCCCTAGAATATCATGAGCGGGACGTATCCACCGCAGGCGTAAACACCGCTCACTCTATTATAAACGTTCCTTGTCGTAAGAGCTAGAAAAATCAATGAAAGTTATTCAGGAAAAGCTTCCTGCCAGTCAGATAGGTTTAGAAATTGAAATTCCCGCCGAAACCACGAAAAACACCCACGAGAAAGTGGTAAATAATTTAGCGAAGTCGGCCAATATACCCGGTTTTCGTCCCGGGAAAGTTCCCCGTCAGATTCTTCTGCAAAGATTGGGAACTAAGGCGGTAAAAGCGGCAGTAATTGAGGAATTAATCGAGAATTGCCTCGAATCTGCCCTGAAACAGGAGGGGATCGAGTCCCTGGGCAATCCGCAGCTATTGTCTAAGTTTGAGGATTTGATCGCTGCCTATGAACCGGGTAAAGTTTTGACTTTTTCAGCTTCCGTGGATGTGGCCCCGACAATTATTCTCGGAGATTACGAAAATCTGAGCGTTACTGCCGAAGAAACCGCTTATGATCCCGAATCCGTGGAAAGTTGGTTTAAAGAGCGTCAAGAACAATTAGCGACATTGGTTCCCGTGGAAGATCGCGGGGCGCAGCTGGGAGATGTGGCGATCGTTGATTATCGGGGAAAATCCGCCGAAACTGGCGAAGATATCCCGGATATTGACGGTGAAGATCTGCGGGTGGATATGGAAGCAGGACGCTTTATCGAGGGGATGGTGGAAGGAATTGTCGGCATGAAACCGGAAGAAGTCAAAGAGATGACTTTAACTTTCCCAGAAGATTATCCCAAAGAAGATGTGGCAGGAAAGCCGGTAATTTTTACCATTACGATGAAAGAGTTAAAAGCCAAGGAATTACCAGAGCTTGACGACGATTTTGCCCAAGAAGTCAGCGATCAGGAAACAATCGCCGAATTAAGAGCAAGTTTAGAGAAACTTTTCCAAGAACAAGCGGAAAAGGAAACCAAAGACAGCATTTATGAGGCTTTAACCAAGGAATTAGTCAAAGGTGCGACTTTAGATTTACCGGAGACGCTGATCGAAAAGGAAGTGACGCAAATTTTGACCCAAAGCTTCATGCAGTTCCAACAAATGGGGCTAGATGTCAACCAGTTGTTTACAAAAGATAATATTCCCAAACTGCGGGAAAGCACCCGTCCCGATGCGATCGAAAGTCTGAAACAGACTCTCGTGGTGCAGGAATTGGCCAAAGTCGCAGGCATTGAAGTCAGTCCCGAAGCGGTAACGGAAAAAATCGCCAAAATCATGGCGCAATTGTCCGATCGCGACATAGATAGAGAGCGTCTGGAACAGGTGATCGCCGAAGAAATCCTGGCGGAAAACACCCTGGCATGGCTGAAAGAAAAAGCTACTATCACCCTCGTCCCCAAAGGTTCCCTAGAGGAGGAAGCAAGCGAGGAGGAGGAAACAGAAGAAACCTTCGCATTCACCGAAGTGGAAGTGTTGGCAGCCGAGGAAGAATAACCGTAAGGAGTTAGCAGTCGTTTTGGGGTGTTGGGGTTTTAGGGTATTGGTTGAATTCCCCCATCCCCCCATTCCCTGATAACTGATCAGTGATCACTGACAACTCGACCGAATCTAAAACCTAATTTATTAAGCTAAAAGCTTTGATGTGCTTAGTTTCTAACCTTATTTTTAGGTAAGACAATTGCCAGATTCTTTCTTTTGCCTTTTGCCTTTTGCCTTTTGCCTTTTGCCTTCACAAGCTGATCACTGATAACTGATCACCGATAACTGATGACTGATTCCTGCCAACCGGGGGAAACTTAGGGCATAATAGATGGACAGAAGTGCTAAAGATGCTTAACATTTGCCAGTAAAAGCTCCACAGCCAAGCAAAACCCCTAAGATTGTGATAGCGGAACCGAAAAAATTATGCTCGAATCGAGATCACCTGACTACCCAATTACCAGTAATTGTCGCCCTGCTATCTACGCCAACACGGGGAGAAACTCCCTAGCTAACGTTTTACCCGTGGTAATCGAACAGTCTGGCATGGGTGAACGGGCTTTTGATATCTATTCTCGACTCCTGCGCGAGAGAATTGTCTTTTTGGGAACCCCCGTCGATGATCAGGTCGCTGATTCGATCGTCGCCCAACTCCTCTACTTGGAAGCAGAAGATCCCGAAAAGGATATCCAACTTTATATCAACTCCCCCGGTGGTTCCGTTTATGCCGGACTAGCTATCTACGACACCATGCAACAAATTCGCCCCGACGTGGCGACAATTTGTTTCGGTTTAGCCGCTAGTATGGGAGCATTCCTGCTTTGTGGTGGCGCGGCAGGTAAACGGATGTCCCTACCCAGTAGCCGGATCATGATTCACCAACCCCTCGGCGGCGCCCAAGGTCAAGCTAGTGATATCGCCATCCAAGCCAAAGAGATCCTCTATATTAAACAGAGACTCAATACCATGCTGGCTCATCACACCGGTCAACCCTACGATCGTATCGCCAACGACACCGAACGGGACTTTTTCATGTCGGCCGTCGAAGCCAAAGAATATGGGTTAATCGATCTGGTGATTTCCCGTCCCGAACTGCCCGATCCTACCGTTCCCGTTACTTCCCTGTAAATAAACTATGTCTAAGTACGACTCCCACCTCAAGTGTTCATTTTGCGGCAAATCCCAGGAACAAGTGCGAAAATTAATCGCCGGGCCGGGGGTCTATATTTGTGACGAGTGTGTGGAACTGTGTAACGAAATTCTCGATGAGGAATTGATGGAACCGCCCAGTCCGGTCGCCCCAGTGGAGGAACGTCCCAACAAACGGCGATCGGGCCAAAACAAAACCACTTGGGAACAAATTCCCAAACCCAGAGAGATTAAAAAATACCTCGATGACTACGTTATCGGTCAAAATGAGGCGAAAAAAGTGCTTTCTGTGGCCGTTTATAACCATTACAAACGCCTCAAAGATATCCAAACCCAAAAAGCCGGTGGCGGTAGTCCAGAAGATAGCATCGAACTGCAAAAATCCAATATTCTGTTAATTGGTCCCACAGGATCGGGAAAAACCCTTCTAGCTCAAACTCTGGCCAAAATCCTCGATGTACCTTTTGCCGTCGCCGATGCCACCACTTTAACCGAGGCCGGTTATGTGGGGGAAGATGTGGAAAATATTCTCTTGCGTCTGTTACAAGTGGCAGATTTGGACGTGGAAGAGGCGCAGCGGGGCATTATCTACATCGATGAAATCGATAAAATTGCCCGCAAGAGCGAAAATACCTCGATTACCCGGGATGTGTCCGGAGAAGGGGTGCAGCAAGCTTTACTGAAAATGTTAGAGGGAACGATCGCCAATGTTCCCCCCCAAGGCGGCCGCAAACACCCCTATCAGGATTGTATTCAGATTGACACCAGCAATATCCTGTTTATCTGCGGTGGGGCGTTTGTCGGTTTAGATAAGGTGATCGATCAGCGTCTCGGTAAAAAATCCATGGGCTTTATTCAACCGGGAGATGGCCAAGCTAGTAAGGATAAGGTAGCGGCAGGGTTATTAAAACAAATGACTCCCGATGATTTAGTCAAATTTGGCATGATTCCAGAGTTTGTCGGTCGGATTCCCGTCCTAGCGGCACTGTCACCCCTGGATGAGGAAGCTTTAATCGCTATCCTGACGCAACCCCGCAACGCTTTGGTGAAACAGTATCAAAAACTGTTGAAGATGGACAATGTACAGTTAGAGTTTAAATCTGATGCCGTCCTAGCGATCGCCCAAGAGGCCTATCGTCGCAAAACTGGGGCCCGGGCCCTGCGGGGTATTGTCGAGGAATTAATGCTCGATGTCATGTACGAATTGCCCTCGCGCAAAGACGTGAAACGATGTTTAATCACCCGCGAAATGGTGGAAAAACGTTCCACGGCAGATCTATTGGTTCATCCTTCCTCTCTACCCAGTCAAGAATCCGCTTAAGGGGAAAAATCGAGGTTAACCATGCTGAACACCGTTCCCGCGATCGTCAAAGAAGGCCGGATCGAACTCCTCGAATCTGTGCCGATTCCAGAGGGTACTAGGGTTTTAGTCACCCTCATCCCGGAGGAGACAAACTCGGATTTCTGGCAAAAAGTCAGCGAAACTGCACTGGCTAAGATTTGGGATAATCTGGAAGACGACATCTATCATGAAAACTCAAATAATAGATAAAACAATCACTGTCCGCGGTGTTCCCCACTATTACGAGTGGATTCGACAGTCGGAATCTGCCCAGAAAAAGCCAGTCATGGTGTTTATTCATGGTTGGGGAGGATCGGGACGCTATTGGCGATCAACGGCTGCGGCAATTTGCGATCGCTTTGATTGTTTATTGTACGATATGCGGGGTTTTGGTCGGTCTAAATTGCCGGAAAAATCCCCCGATCTTTCCTACGATTTAGAAGAATATGCCCTTGATTTAGCCTTGTTTTTAGATAGTTTGGAAATTGAAAAAATCTATCTCAATAGTCACTCTATGGGGGCATCGGTGGCGACTTTTTTTATTACTATGTACCCCGAAAGAGTAGTCAAAGCAATTTTAACCTGTAATGGCATTTTTGAGTATAATAAAGCCGCTTTTACTGCTTTCCATAAATTCGGTAAGTATGTGGTACAGTTTCGTTATGATTGGTTTTTAAAAGTACCTTTTGCTGATCGATTATTTATGGCGAGATTTTTGCATCGATCGATCCCAAAATCAGAAAGAATTGCTTTTTTAGAAGATTTTTTGGCGGCGGATTACGAGGCCGCCCTAGGCACAATTTATACATCTGTGAGTAAAAAGGCAGTGGAAATTATGCCGGGTAAATTTGCAGAGATTAAGGTACCAACTCTTTTAGTATCCGGGGAAAAAGATATTATCATCCCCGCCAAAATGGGCAAAATGGCGGCGGATTTGAATAATAATATCCAGTATGTGGAGATGGCTAATACCGCTCACTTTCCCATGTTAGAAGATGCCCCTACTTATCTAAAAAAATTGCGAGATTTTTTGGAAATTAATTAGGGTTTGCTAGGGGAAATGAGTTTCCATGATGTGACTCGCAAGTATATTGAGGATAAAGAGTTACGCCGTCAGGGTGGATATTTGGGGGTACAGCGTCGCCAGGATTTAAAACCAGAAATATCTGCTGCTGTGTTTGCTACGAAACCTCCTCAGTTGCTTAAACCTATTGTGAAAGCTAAAGGGATAAGCTTGATTTTAGTGGAGGAAATTATACAGCCAGAGTTAAATGATCAGTTACGCTATCAAATTTGGTCAGAGTTGTTTGGCGAGTGGCTTAAGGACAAGGTTGGAGTAGTTCAACTCATCAATAAAAGTAAATAGAAGCTATTTTAAGTAGATTTTTTATCCGAAAATAGCTTCCTATTTAGAGACAAAAAAATCAGGTTTACCTAGGTAAATCCTAGTCTTTTGTCTCTAAATAGAATTTACACTGTAAATTCTATGCTAAAATTGTAAGGATTCAGGTGTCTCAAATGCAGTCACAGAGCGGCTTCTAAAATCTCAGAACTCGCTAAACTAACAGTTTTATTCTCAATAAGCACGAAAATTAAGGCTTTCAGCGTTTCTTAATGAGAATGAGCATTTGTCGATAATTCCCCTAAATGCTTACACAGCAAGGGGTTGACTGCTTTTTGTATGACCTGAATCCTCACCTAAAATTTTCTTTACACCCCATAAAATGCCAGCCGATATAGCCGCCCCAACTGCCACACCTCCTGCGAAACACGCACCACTACTAACTGTAGGTGTAGTTGGTGTAGATCCACCATTGATTCTCTGGTATTCAGATTCATGTACTTCATCTAAAAAGCTTTCAGAATCAAGGAATAAATCATATCCAGCAGGACACTCTAAGTTGTCAATCGTGATTTTTTGCATAATACTCATCCTTTATTTTTATTCTGAGATCGTCCAAGCAATAACACCAACTGCGGCGATACCAACAACCACTCCACAAGCAAAAGTGGTCACAACAACTGTCTTTAACGTTGTCTTTGTCACTGTCGTTATCGTCCCTACGGCTCCACCAGAAACAATGTAAAGCTCGTCATCATTTAGATAATCTAAAAAGCTTTCAGAATCAAAGAGTAAATCCGCACCAGCAGGGCGTAACTCAGAAATAGTAATATTAGCCATTTTTACTTCCTCTTTGGAAAGGGGATAGAACTTACGCAGAGGTAATCAGATTTATGTTTTTCCTTTCCCTACGAGTAGTATTATTGCCTAACTCTCCAACAATGACAATAGGTTAAACAACTTTCAAATTCATCTAAATGACTCAATTATGTCTCAATTTTAGCGACTAAACACCGTAACTTCATGTAGATTATGACCGCAAATGCCCATACTCTCGTATCAACGAGGTTGGTTTTTCAAGACATAAATAACCCAATTATGTCTTTTTTATATCTCTCTGCCCAGGGTTCGGGAGGTGGCGGGTCAAAAAAATAGCCCCATGACCTAATGAGGCTAAAATCTACGGCTCTTCTCGACTTTGTGTGATAATTTTTGCTTATGTAATCCTGAAGTGCTTATTTGGCAAGACTTTTAGGACTATTTTGCGGATATTCTATCAGTATAGACCTCGTTTCCACACAGAAACCAGAAGAGCCAATCTACCGACGGGCCGATCACTCTTTGATTCCCAGATAGGCGACTAATATCAGTCTGCCAACTCTAATCCCTGATAAACATCCTCAGAATCAGCATTCAAATAAGGACGCTGCCAATCAATCCCCAACCCAGAAAACTGCTCAGAAATAGCAGCAATCCGACCCGCCGCAGAATTGTCCTCCTGTTGCCAAGCCATCAACAACCCATTGGCTATAATCTGACAGCGATTCATCCCAAAACTCTCCTCACTGCCAAACTTTTTGTCCGGTTCTTCCGCCAACCCCAAACCCGGCGCTAACTCCAGAGTAAACAAAGGTATTTCTGGCTTAAAAACAGACCGATTTTCTTGATAAACATGAGCCACAACCTGCCTGACCAAATCATAATCTGTTTTGCCAAAATAAAGCACCCCAGCATCATATCTTTGATAATCAACTGGATTATATAAAGCCTTAAAACTAAAAGGAATCCCCCTCTCATTTAACCTTTCAGTCAACCCAGTCATCACAGCCACTGCGCCTTCGGGAGTAACATTAAAATAGAGCCGCACCATAGCTTGCTCTCTCTGTAAACCGGCATTACCCACCGCCATATAAAAGCCATTTTGTACAAAATTCTTAGGCATCAAAACTGACACAAAACCGCCCACTGCCGCCGCTTGCTCAGACTCTTGAAGATGCTTTTCCCGTTGGATATGCAGTCGCAAACCGCCCTTAGTCACAGCCAAACTGCCATCGGTTTCCTCTCTCAAAATTGACCAACCCGAATCAAAATATCCCTCCCCCTTGTTCGCTGCTTCCAACTGTAAAAAAAAGTCCATAGCTACGCCAGCAAAACTATTATTCTCCAAATCTAATTGCTGACCCTTATTCTCAGAACCTAATGCTTGCGATGCTTGCATCGACCCATTATAATAAATGCCATAAAGAAAACTCCTCAACTGTAAACTCATATATTTATCCTGTATTTCCTTCGGTAAAGCCTGAATCCGAGACAACATCTCAGCAGGCATTTCCCAGGGTTGATAGTTAGGATGACGAATCGAAAAATCGGCGGAAATTTCGAGATTTTCAACAATATCTAACAAAGCTTCCTTTAACCGACCTCTAACCTCAGGGGCTAAATGATGAAATTGAGAATTAAGTAATGACATAATTTTTCAAGATACTCAACGATATTAAACTTGGCCAACAACAGAAGAATTCATCTGATTTAACTGAGTAGCAGTAGCTCCAAAAATCGTGGGCATTGATGATTCCGGACGACATAACAAAGCCTTGGCTACCTGAAGCATAGCAATTCCGGTATTATTAAAGATTTTTTGATACTGAACCATGGCCAAAATTGCAATAATTAAAGAAAAACCAGCCAACTGGACTACTTGCTTTAAGAAATCAGGACGATATTCTAAGATTTCTGGGAAAGTTTCTAAATAAGCTAAAGTTAACCCACCGATAGATGGCTGCAGTAATTCTAGGGGAGTAGTGGCTAGTCGCAGAGACTCTTCAATACTGAGAGAATTACTAATCACCAAGCTACCCAACCAAATTTGTAGATAACTAGCGATCGCCATGCCCAAATCAAATGCTGGATCTCCCCAATCAGACCTTTCCCAATCAATCAACCGTATCGCATTTCCATTAATATCTTCCCAGTTTCGATTCAGAAGAATATTATTCAGCTTGATGTCATTGTGAGTCAGACAAATAGGAGAAATAGTTTCACTGGCTCGATGAACTGCTTCTCCTAAGCTATCATATCGTTGATAAAGTGCAAAAAATTTCAATCCATCCATCGGAGCCAGTCCAAAAATTTCAGGACCGATCCTTTCCAAACTCTCTAATAATAGCGGAGATACTTTCGGTTTTCCAGCAAACTCTTCTTTGACAAAAAATTCCCGATAAATACTCTGATTCCAGGTATCACGGTGAATTGTCGCCAAACAACTGCCGATTTGAGTAGCAACCTGAGCCGGAAAGAGATTCTCTTTAGAATAAAACTCTGCTAAATCCTGATAATTATCCAGATAAGTAGAAACTAAAATTGAGTTATCAGCATCGTGGAGCAGTAATTCTGGCAGAAAACTACGCCAATGGTCAATTTCAGGAAAGTTCTCTAGAAATTTGGGGATTCGCCATTCCCCAAAAAACTCACCCACCGTTTCCTTTTGTAAATTAATAAATTGTTCTTGTTTAACCAGTAACTTTCGCCCCTCTGGTAAAGTCACTAATAAGTTAAAATTTTTAGCCTGAATCTGCTCTACTCCCGGATTTTCTAGAAAGCGATCGCAGATTTTTTGGTCGATTAAATAGTCATAAACATTTTGAGAACTTAACACAAATTTCATAATTACAATTATTCTCAAATATCGCTGATCTGTTTTTATTGATTTTAATTATAATTGATGATAGCCTTATTGCCAAGCTATTCATCTGCATTAAAAAAACATAATTAACACAATTATGTCTAAACTTCAACTAATCGCGCCAGTCAACCTACCTGTTAGATTGGTTTAGGGCTAATTGCGATCGCTCCATAGACAAAGAAACCCGGTTTCTCAACTGGAAACTGGGTTTCTCCACAGGGACAAGGCGGCTTTTGCTGCCTTCCATAAATTCGGTAAGTATATGGTACAGTTTCGTTATGATTGGTTTTTAAAAGTACCGGCTCTTTTGGATTTGGTGGGTAAAATGTATTCTGAGATACAGTCCTGCTGGCGAGGGAGTGGAGGGAACCACAGAGACACAGAGGACACAAAGATCGATCCTATGTAAGTTAAACTTATCACACAGAACCTAGAAGAGCCAAGTACCTTTTGCCGATCAATTATTTATGGCGAGATTTTTGCATTGATCGATCCCAAAATCAGAAAGAATTGCTTTTTTAGAAGATTTTTTAGCGTCGGATTACGAGGCAGCCCTAGCCACAATTTATACATCTGTGTGTGAAAAGGCAGTGGAAATTATGCTGGGTAAATTTGCTGAGATTAAGGTGCCAACTCTTTTAGTATCGGGGGAAAAAGATATTATTATTCCTGCCAAAATGGGCAAAATGGCGGCGGATTTGAATAATAATATCCAGTATGTGGAGATGGCTAATACTGCTCACTTTCCCCTGTTAGAAGATGCCCCTACTTATCTAAAAAAATTGCGAGATTTTTTGGAAATTAATTAGAATGCCAAAAAGTTAGGAAAAACGCCCCCAGGCCACACCAATCAGGATAGTAACCCCGAAAAAGAGACGATACCAGACAAAAACCCAGGTACTCTGTTTTTTGAGATAATCTAATAACCAAGCGATCGAAAGATAGGAAAATATCGCCGAGGAAATTACCCCAATACCCAGGGGAATTAATTCACTGGTGTTAATCTGGTCGAGAACGCCTTTAAATTCCACTAAACCGGCTAAAGTTATCGCCGGAATCCCCAGCAGAAAGGAAAATCGCGCTGCTACGGCCCTTTCTAAACCCATGAATAACCCGGCAGTTAAGGTGGACCCAGAACGAGATACCCCCGGTATTAGGGCTAAAGCTTGGGCTAATCCCATTAAAACCCCGTCTTTTTGTCGCAAAGTCTCAAAACTGCGTTTATGTTTCCCGATTTTTTCGGACGTAGCTAAGAGTAAAGACATGACTATGGAGGCACAGGCGATCGCTGTCATGCTTCTCAAGGGGGAGTTATCTAAATCGGGAATGAAAAGTTTCATTAACAAACCGAAGAAAACGATCGGAATTGTGCCTAGGATAATCCCCAGGGCTAAACGAAAATCCTGGGAACGATAATCGGAACTAGCCACCGCTTTCACCATTCCTGTGGATATTTGCCTTAAATCCTGCCAAAAATAGGATAATACCGCCGCAATACTGCCCAATTGAATCACTGCTGTATAGGTGACACCGGGATCTCCCCAACCCAAAAAGACGGGAATCGCTTTTAGATGAGCGGTACTGCTAATCGGCAAAAATTCCGTCACTCCCTGCACAAATCCCAAAAAAATCGCCTGTAACCAGTTAATTTTTGCCAGAGGTATGGTGCTAGTGGTTGATTGGGCAATGGCGGCGGGTGTAATCGCCAAAATCACCGTTATTATCGCTAGTCCTAGCCATTTATAGCTTTTTTTCAGGAAGGAAAACATCATTTTTCAGTAAAAAAAGGGGTTGGGGTGTGGGGAGAAGTGGGAATTATGAATTATCAATTATGAATTATGAATTGGGAGGTGGGGAAGTAGGGAGAGGGGAGAAGTGGGAATTATGAATTATCAATTATAGACCTCTTGCAAAAATCAAAAATCTTCCGTTAGGTGAGGAGTCAGAAGCCAGTAGTCGGTCGTCAGGAGAATTAAGAATGAGCATTAATCAATTAAATGCTCTATTTAGGGATTTTATGCAATTTTATGTCTATTTTTCTCATTTTTGCACTCTCAAAAATTAATTATGCAAGAACTCT